>JADFRH010000074.1 GCA_022561415.1 Planctomycetota bacterium | reverse complement strand
CATACCAGGGGTGCGCTATCTCCTGGACCCGCTGAGACGATCGCGTACCGCGTTCGACTTCCTTCGGGCGGCCCCGCTCGCCGCACTGCGCGAAGGGCGACCCGTTCGCGTGATAGTTTCGGCTGATCGCTGGGATGCCTACACTCATTATCCGCCCGGCCCAATCGGTAGTGTCTGGCTGATCCGTGAGCAAGACGACGGCGACGCCCCCAAGGTCCGCTGCCTGCAGACCATCTGTCCTCACTTGGGATGCGGTATCGATTACGTGGCCGATCGCAATGCCTTTGTCTGTCCGTGCCATGCCAGCGAGTTCGAGCCCGGCGGGCGCCGGCGCTTCGGCCCCTCGCCGCGCGACATGGATGAGCTACAGTGCCGCATAACCGGCCCGACTGACTCACATGAGCGTTGGGTTGAGGTCAGATACGCAGAGTTTCAAACGGGCAAGACGGCAAAGCAGCCTCTGACGTAACCCCAGATTGATCCTTCCTGGAATAACATGCGCCTCATTGACTGGCTAGACGATCGAACCGGCGTCCGCGAGTTCGGACGCCATTTGCTATACGAGGCAATCCCCGGCGGTGCGCGGTGGAGGTACGTCTGGGGCTCTTTGCTTGTCTTCCTCTTCGTGATCCAGGTTGTCACCGGCCTATTGCTGATGACGACATACAGCCCGTCAGTCACGACGGCCTGGAGCAGCGTCTGGTACATTCAGACGCAGATGCCGGGCGGGTGGTTGGTTCGCGGGCTGCACCACTTCGTGTCGGACGCCCTGCTCATTACCCTCGTCTTGCACGGCCTGCTGATCCTGGCGACCAAGGCGTATCAGGCGCCGACGCGCTTCGCCTGGTGGATCACCGGCGGACTGGCCGCGCTCGCCCTGGCCCTTTCTTTGAGCGGGCACGTGCTTCCGTGGGACCAGGCCGGGTATTGGGGCACGGTGGTTCGCACGAACATCCTGGCCAAGACGCCGCTTGTCGGAGACATACTTCGCCGCCTGCTGATCGGTGGCAGCGACATGGGCAACCTGACCCTGACCCGCATCCACACGCTACACGTCATGGTGCTGCCCGTGCTGTTTGCGGCACTTGTCGTTTGGCGCGGGCGCCTGATTCGCGCATGTGTCGCCGGTCGCGCCGACAACGACGCGGCACCGCAGCGATCCTGGGCTTCGATCGCGCTCCTTGCCGTGCTCGCAATTGCAATGGCCATGACCTGGTATCACCACGGCGTTCTCGGCGATGAGCTGCTTGCGGCACCGGCCGATGCGAACTCGACCAACTATCCCGCACGCCCCGAATGGCACACGCTGTTCCTCTATCAGTGGCTCAAGTACTTCGAGGGATCGGTGAATCTCGAAGTGGTCGGAGCGATCGTTTCGCCGACGCTGCTGGCCATGTTGCTGTTGACGATTCCGTTTTGGGGTCGGCGTACGGGTCATCGTCTGGCGTTGACGTTCTCGATCGTTGTGCTTGGCGGCGTCACGTGGCTTACGTACGCGGGCGTAGCGGCCGATCAACGATCCGGTCCCTTCCAGGAAAAACGGGAATTGGCGCGCGTTCGAGCCGCGCGAGCCCTCGAGCTGGCTGCCCAGCACGGCATCCCGCCGACGGGTGCGCTGGAGTTGCTCGGCAACGACCCGGTGACGCGTGGTCCGGAGTTGTTCGCCGCGAACTGCGCACTGTGCCATCGATACGATGGTCACGACGGGCTGGGCACGGTTCCCACCGACCCGGCGACCTCATCCGACCTGGCCGGCTTCGCGACGAGAGAGTGGGTGCGCGGACTGCTCACGAACCCGATGGACGAGCGGTACTTCGGAAGAATGAAAAAGCCCGGCGGCGAACCCGCGCATACCCGAATGGCCCGATTCATAGAAGACGCCGCAGAGGAAGCCGACAATGGCGCGGCGCTGAGTTTCGACGTTCAGGCCATATCCGCCTACCTCGAGTACGAGTCGGTTTGCCCCGGTCCCCGGAAGGACGGCGCGGCGTGCGCGGCTTGGCTTCAGTTCGCACCGGACGCAGATGATCCCCCGATCTATCGGGACGGACGTCGAATCTTCATGAATGTGTGCAACGAGTGCCACAGCTATGACGGTAAACGTTCCGGAACGACAAGAGCACCGGAGATGCTCGGATACGGCTCGGTTCCCTGGATTGAGAGGTTCATATCCGACCCGTCGCATGAGTCGCTATACCGCAGTCGCGGGCGCGAGCCGGCCCAAATGCCCGCGTTTTCCGACCAGCTAAGCCAACGCGACCGCCGCCTGATCGCCCGCTGGCTGCACGACTCGCGGCGTCGCGGTGGCATTTGACGCTTTCTTGGGCATCGCGAAGATAAGACGAACGAGCGGGCAAGGGACGGATCGAACACGCAACCTTGGGAGTTATCGCGATGACGAACCGAAATCAAAACGAATCAAGAATCGGCTTCAGACAATCAAGGCTGGTCGCGGCGAGCCTTGTTGGAGGGCTTGGCCTTTTCGGGGTGACGATGCTGAGTGGATGCCCCTCAGGAGACGCACCGGGCGCGAACCAGGTCTTCATGCGTTCCATCAGGTTCGACCCACCGGAAATCACGATCACGGTCGGCGAGTCGGTCACCTGGATCAACAAGGACTTCCTCATCCCGCACACGGCCACATCGGGCAATCCCGGCGAGGCTGACCTGGGCTCGGTGTTCCGGTCGGGGTCGCTTGGAACGAACCAAACGTTTACGCACATGTTCGACACGCCCGGCGATTTCATCTACTTCTGTGAAGTGCATCCCGTCATGATGCGCGACGCGAAGGTGATCGTTCTGCCGGCCGAGTAACGAGCGGCACGATGCCCCAGCGCCGCTTGGGCGCCTAGCCGTGGGCGGTCCAGGATGCCGGCCGAAACACTCTCGACTCTGCGATATTCGCACTGGACGGATTGTTTGACGGCCGGTACGATTCCCACTGGATTTCCGGGAGCAGGAGAATCGGCGTGCCCGACTCGCAACAAACGCTCGACAAAATGGCGGCCGAAATTTTTGAGCTGTACCGGCTCATTGCGCTCGCCCGCTCACGCAGGCCGTCCGGGCCGGATGACCTTTCCGAGGCGGAGTTCCTTACACTCGACCTCCTGACCAAGCAGCAACCCCGCACCATCGGCGAAATCCAGAAAGAAATCGGTGTGCTGCCGGCACAGATGTCCCGAATCGTCCGAGCACTCGAGGAGCAAGGCGGCCGGGGCTACGTCGAGTGCAAGATCAACGCCCGCGATCGCCGCCGGATCGACGTCTCTCTTACCGAAGGCGGAGCCAAAGCGTACGACACCTACCGGTCCGCGCGACTCGGCTCGATGTACGAAATTCTGCGCGTTCTACCCCCGAACGATCGGATCGAATTCATGCGCATGCTGGGACAGATCCGAGACGCCTTCGCCGATAAAATTGCCGCAGGCTAAACTCCAGCCTAACTGCACTCTCGCGGAAAATATATCCGACTGCTAACGGTTGACGCCGAGGCACTGTCTCTCTTTCCGGCGGCGTGGTTCGGTTCCGAACGCGTGAGTTTCGGGACGAAACAGGATCCCGAGAAGAATAAGGAGACGTGCTGATGTTGAGTTTTGCCGGATTGCGAACGTCCATTGGCTTTGTTGTCGGACTTGCAGCCGTCTCGTCTGTTTCCAGCGAGGCGCGGGCCGGGCACTATCGCGGCTCCTGCCGTGGCGCATACGCGACCACGTACTATCAGCC
The DNA here is from genome assembly GCA_022561415.1 of Planctomycetota bacterium. The sequence goes on along the minus strand of JADFRH010000074.1, from coordinate 5,441 downwards.
TCGCTATTACAGCCCCTCCGTGGTCTATGTGGCCGAGCCGGCGGTCTACGTCGAGCGAGTCAGACCGCGGGTATATGTTCGGTACCGCTCGTACTCGCGGCCGTATCGGCACTACAGGCACGGCACCACTCTGGGCCACGCCATTCGTCATCTGTTCCACGACGGCCATCGGTACCGCCATTCGCGGCGGGGACACGGGCATCACGATGGGCACAGGCGGCGACACCGGTGGTAGGCGGGTCGGCGCCTCGGGCCACTTGCCCTGCACGCAGCGCGGTACGCAAATCCGCGGTGGTGGCATGGCCGTGGGTTCGTTACTCTGTCGGCGCGGTGAGGGTGCCCGTCGGACGCGGGCGCGCGCCGGCTGATTCCGACGGAGTTGACGGATGGCCCAGGTTGATCGTTTCAGTGTCTCGCTTGATACGGAACTGCTCGCGGCGTTCGATCGGCACATCGCGCAGAAGGGCTACGAAAACCGATCGGAGGCCGTGCGCGATCTGATCCGTGATCTGCTCATCGGCGACCGTCCGCCCCGAGGCGACGAGCCGGTCGCAGCGCTGTTGACCGTAGTCGTCGATCACCGCGAGAGCGAGACGGCCGCCCGGTTGCGATCGCATTTGGCATCGCGCGCACAGCTTGTTCAAAGCGCCATGCAGACCGGCGTGGACGCGGACCGCGACCGATACGCGATCGCCCTTCGAGGCCCGGCCGAGCAGGTCCAGACCTTGGCCAACGAGATTCAAGCGATGCGCGGCGTAACGCACGGACACTTCTCGGCCGTTCCGCTGGAAACATAGCCGCTGAAATCCATCCTTGATCGAATCGGCTTCGCCGTCTTGCGTTGAGCGCCCCACGCGGCGGGCAGCGCGATTCTTGACGCTAGGCGTTTGGCGACTATGGTGCCTAAGTCCGTACGCGGATGTGGCGGAATTGGCAGACGCGCTGGCTTCAGGTGCCAGTGGGGGCAACCCCGTGGAGGTTCGAGTCCTCTCATCCGCAATCAGCATGTGCCCCGGCTGATTCGCCGGCCGCAAACGCGCAAGGAATTATGCCTATGGAAACGAAGACTGCGCGAGTCTACGCAGACACCTCGGTATTCGGCGGCGTTTTCGACGAAGATTTCCAGCAGGCCAGCACCCGGTTTTTTGAACAGGTTCGTCGAGGGCGCTTCGAGTTGGTTTCCTCTGCGGTCGTTCAGGCGGAAATCGACCCTGCACCGGATGAGGTGATCGAATATGAAGACCAAGACATTTGATTGCGTGGAGATGAAGCGGAGTGGTGCCGCCAGGGTCCAGGAGGCTATCGCCGGAATGACGCCACAGCAGGAGTCGCAGTATTGGCGGGACCAGACGGAACGGTTACGCAAGCGCCAGCGGGCAGTCCAATCCGGCAAGCCCTCTGACCACCGCTCGTGACGAACCGCATGGCCCATGCCTGTGATGCTGGAGCGACGATTCAAATCGACGCCCCAGGTTCAAAGAAGCACTCCGGTGTGGGTCGCCACCAAGATCATCTCTACCGGATGTGCTTGAAAATGGGTGGATTCTCCCCACGCGATAGGCATCGCGCGTTTTGCAAGTTCAACGATCCCGCCGGCGAGCTTGCGTCGGCCGGGGCGTCTTCTTTGCTACTGCGGCTCCGGGGTGGGGTGGCGCTACATTGGAGCTACCGGAAGCGCTCTCTTCAAAGGGACTGCAAGATCACGCGGGCTACATCCCCAGCGCGTGGGTCATGAACGCCAGGAGGTCGGCTGATTCTTCGATCCGCATCTTGGTCGGTTTGCCGGCGCCGTGGCCGGCTTTGGTTTGGATGCGGATCAACGTCGGGGTCGGTCCCGCGTGGGCCGCTTGCAGCGTCGCGGCGAACTTGAAGCTGTGGGCCGGGACGACGCGGTCGTCATGGTCGGCCGTGGTGATCAGCGTCGCGGGGTAGGACTCCCCCGGTTTGATGTTGTGCAGCGGCGAGTAGGCGTGCAGCGCCTCGAACTCCTCCGGGTTCTGCGGCGAGCCGTAGTCCGACTCCCACGCCCAGCCGATGGTGAACTTGTTGAAGCGCAGCATGTCCATGACGCCGACGGCAGGCAGGCAGCAGCCGAACAGGTCGGGTCGCTGCGTCATGACCGCGCCGACCAACAGGCCGCCATTGCTGCCGCCGCGAATCGCCAGCCGGCTCGGCTTCGTGTAGTCGTTGTCGATGAGCCACTGGGCGGCCGCGATGAAGTCGTCGAAAACGTTTTGCTTGTTGAGCTTCTTGCCGGCGCTGTGCCAGTCCTTGCCGTACTCTCCGCCGCCGCGAAGGTTGGCCGAGGCGTAGACGCCGCCCCGCTCCATCCAGACGAGATTCATCACACTGAAGCGCGGCGTGATGGGGATGTTGAAGCCGCCGTATGCATAGAGCAGGGTCGGATTGTTGCCGTCGAGCACGATACCCCGTTTGTGCGTGATGAACATGGGCACGCGCGTGCCGTCCTTGCTCTTGTAGAAGATCTGCTTGGTTTCGAAGTCGTCGGGGTTGAAGTCGACGGTCGGGCGGCGATAGATCTCGCTCTCACCCGTGGTCATGTCATAGCGGTAGATCGTGCCGGGATCGGTGTAGCTGCCGTAGGAATAGAACGTCTCGGTGTCCTCCCGCTTGCCGCGGAATCCACCACCCGACCCGAGTCCGGGGAACTCGACCTCGCGAACGAACTTGCCGTTGAGGTCGAACATCTTCACCTGCGAGTGTGCGTCTTTGAGGTATGAGCCGACAAACATGTTGCCGACGAGATTGACGCGTCGAAGCGTTTCGTTTGCCTCCGGGATGATCTCCCGCCAGTAGCGCTTTTCGGGCGTTCGGATGTCGATGGCGATCACGCGACCCTTGGGGGCTTTGAAGTCGGTTTGGAACCAAAACACCGGGCCGTCGTTGTCGATCAGCGAATACGAAGCCTCGAACTCGCTGATGAGTTCGATCAACTCGCCGCCCTCGTCGGCCAGCTCGCGGTAGAAGAACATGTTCTTGCGTTCCGTCCCCTTGGAAACGCTGACGCAGAGGTACTTGCCGTCGTCCGTCGTGAAGCCGCCGAAGCCCCAATCCTTGTGGTCGGGGCGGTGGTAGACCAGGGTGTCTTTGGACTGCGACTCGCCGATGCGATGGAAGTAGAGCTTCTGGAAGTAGTTGACGTCCTGGAGCTTCGTCTCTTCGTTCGGTTCATCGTAGCGGCTGTAGAAGAAACCTCTGCCGTCTTTGGTCCACGACGCCCCGGAGAACTTGACCCACTTGATGTGGTCGTCGAGATCCTTGCCGGTATCCACGTCGCGGACTTTCCACTCTTTCCAATCGGAGCCGGACACCGACACGGCATAGGCCATGAGCTTTCCGTCCTCGCTGATCGAGCGACCGGCCAGTGCGATCGTGCCGTCCTTCGAGAGCTTGTTCGGATCGAGCAGCACGCGCGGCTCGGCGTCGAGCGACTCGGCCACGTAGAGCACGCTCTGATTCTGCAGGCCGTCGTTTTTCGTGAAGAAGTAACGCCCGCCCTTTTTTTGCGGCATGCCGTACTTCTCATAGTTCCACAGCTTGGTCAGCCGTTTCTCGATCTCCCTGCGCTGTGGAATCTTGTGGAGGAAGGGGTAGGTGATTTTGTTCTGGGCCTTGATCCACTCTCGACTCTCCGGGGAGTCGGGGTCTTCGAGCCAGCGGTAGGGATCGGCCACCTTGACACCGTTGTAGTCGTCCACGACGTCGCCCATGCGGGCGAGCGGATAGGACGTGGGCGTAACCGGTCCGGTCGATACGCACCCCGTCGCAAGAACCAGAAACGCAACGACCAGGCCACAACCAACGCCGCGAAACCACGATTTGCTCGACATGTTCATAGCCACTGCCCCTTCACTTAGCTTGCATCGAAACTCATCCATCCTGGGCGTGTTCTATACGCACAGCCGCTGCGCCGCAAGCCCAAGAGCACCTTCTGGGCAGCTACCGATGTTCCCTGTGAGCTAGTGAAGATCCTCGGCAAGCCTGATCCGGTTGCCGTCGGGATCCTTGAAATCGGCCAGCTTGACCACGCCGGGAATTGTTACCGTGGGTCTGAGGAACTTCACGCCGCGACTCTCAAGTAGCTTGCGAGCGGCCTCGATGTCCTCGACGCCGAAATTCATCGAGACCGTGCCGCTTCCCGTGTTCTTCGGACCGGTGCCCAGTCCGACTCGAAGGCCCGGAATCCCGGGGCTCATCTTGGCCCAGCCCAGTTCGTCGTCGCGGAGGTCGACGTCAAAGTCCATCACGTCCCGATAGAACTTGACGGCCCGGTCCAGGTCAGCCACGCCGAGTTGCACCAGCAGGGAGCCTTCGTAACCCATGGCGGATTTTCCCGCTTTGCCCGTGACCTTCTTGATGGCTTCCGGAGCCATGCCGATGATCAGCGCCGTGCTAACTAGTGCTCTGTCAGCCATCGAATGACGGGTAGAGCTTGGTGAGTTTGATCCGTGCGTCGTCCGTCGTAAATCGCCAGTTCACCTTTGCCTTGCTCGCATTTCGCTGTGCCTCCCAGGCTGCCACTTCACGCGTCAGCGTTTCCACGTTGTCGATGCGCCGGTCCAGGCACTGCCGCCCCAGGATGCCCAGTTCGATCTCGGCCATGTCCAACCAGCTTCCGTGCTTGGGCGTGTAGTGAATCTCCAACCGGTCCGCGATGCGTTTCGCCTCGTTCGGAGGAAACGCCTCATACAGAGAGGCCGGCGTGTGCGTGTTGAGGTTGTCCATCACCAACACGATTCGCTCGGCATCGGGATACATCTCGTCGACCATCTCGCGAACACACTCGGCCCAATCTTTCCTCGTTCGCCGTTCGGTTACCTTGACACGCCGTTTCCCGGCCAAGGGCTCGAAGATCATGAACAGATTGGCCACGCCGTTACGCTTGTATTCATGGTCGTATCGGGCTTCCCGGCCCGGCCCCGCCGGTATCGGCAATCGCGTCTCGCCGATCAACTGCTTGCTCGTCTCGTCCAGGCAGACTTGCGGACGCTTTGGATCGTAGGGGCGCTTGTACACGTCCAACACGTCTTCCATCTTCCAGACGAACTCCGCGTTTGCTTTGGGCGGAATACACCAATGCTTCTTTAGCCAAGGCTTGAATTCGTTTTTTTAAGAACGCCACGCACCGTCTCGTACGACAACGAGTCCATATATTCCAACGCCACCATCTCGTCAGCCAACAACCGCAACGTCCAACGCCTCCGTCCCGTCGGAGGGGCACCGCACACCAACGCGATCAGGTGAGCTTCATCGTCTCCATCGAGCTTCCGTCGGTAGGCTCGGCAGGACTTGCGCGGGACCGTGGCCGCTTCAAAACCCTCCTCGACGAACCGTTTCCGAGTCCGCTCCACCGTCGAAAACCCGACGCCTAACCCTTTGCCAATCCTTTCGTCGGTCCATCCCACGCCGCCTTCGGCACG
>JADFRH010000073.1:7155-9235 GCA_022561415.1 Planctomycetota bacterium | reverse complement strand
CCGTCGACGGAACCCGTGGCCCGCAACACTCCGACGATCTTGCGGACGTTGTCGTTGACGATTCCGGCGGCGGCGTGCATCGGAATCGGGGCAAGAGGAACGCGGCGCGGCGTCGACTGACAGCCCACAACGGCGAGTGAGAAGAGGCTCGCGTATGCCGTCAAACCGTGAAGAGGCCTCAGCCGCTCGCCCGTGCTCGAAAGCCTTGGCGAGCTGCACGACCCGCGATGACCCACGACGTGTTCACTCGGCACCATTCGCGTCCTCAGATTCGTCGTTCCGTGACTCTGAAGCTGCGCCGGCCCACTCGCCCATGTCGCTGTGAAGTATGGCACTGAGTTGCTCGCTCACGGCAGCGATCTGATCGTCGGAGAGTCGCGGATTCACGACGCGATGACTTGACTTGTCGCGCGGGACCGTCATTTGCCAAATCTCATGGCCGCCCTCGTTCGTCGTCCCGTCGTATCGCAGGAGACGCTTGCGCATCAACAACAAGGCCAAAACAAATCGGAAATGGACTCGCGTGGATTCGGTCTCGCCGGCCAGCCGCTCAAAAAAGCCAAACAGCAGGTGATTGTTCACGAGCAGTTGCTTGGGCTTCTCCTTGACGGGCACGCGGGTCTTGAAATGGCAGAAGGCGTCCGGCGGCGGCCCTTTCCATTGGGGAATCGAGAAATCCCGGCGCGTGAACGATTCGCCGTCTTCGATGAGGACGGTGTAGAACTCGTCGCCCTCCTTGAATTCCTCGCCGGTCACCGAGCATCGACCGGTCGCCGATTCGACGTCCCACTGCTGTGTCATGCTACAAAACCGCTCCTTCCAGCATCCCCAGCCGGAGATCTGCTTCGCACTCTCACGCTCTCTGCTCAACCGACCGCTGGGCGGGTCACGTTCCTTCCGTGCGCAAGCCTGGTCACGCACGCGTGAGCCGTTCCACCCGCCACCGACCCCGCCATGGTATACGGGATTCGGCACCTGCGGAACCCGGTGACCCGTCCGCGGTCATCGAGGGCGTGACGGTACGCGCGGCTAGGTAGCACCGGCCTCTGTGCCGGTGTTTGCTTTGGGTCCATCGTCGCGTGCTCGCTCGCGCCGTGGGCGTCGGGTACGATCTGTGTGATGTCGACCGGCGCGACGATCCAATCCCTTCCGATGCGGTGGACCACGCCTGCGCGCTGGGCGGATGGTGTGCTGCGCGATCCGCTCGCGTTGTTGAACGACCACGCCCATCTGGAAAAAAAAGCCGCGCTGAACGCGCTCGAGCTGCTCAACCGCTGGCCCGAGCCCAACCCGCCGGAGAACTGGGTGCAGGCGATGACGGCCATCGCCCGCGACGAGGTCGAGCATCTGGCCACGGTCACCCGACTTCTCGCCCGCCGCGGCGGCAGGCTCACCAAGACGCATCGCAACCCCTATGCCCAGGAGCTTCGGCGAGAGGTACGCACCGGGCAGGGTCCGCTCGAAATCATGGATCGGCTCATGGTCAGCGCGCTGATCGAGGCCCGTTCGTGCGAGCGGTTCGCCCTGCTGGCCGATCGCTGCGAGGACCGAACCCTGGCGAAGCTGTACGGCGGGCTGTTCGCTTCGGAGGCCGGTCACTATCGAATCTTCATCGACCTGGCCCGCGAGCTGCCGGACGCGGTCGGCGTGGAAGAGCGCTGGAGCGAGCTACTCGACGCAGAAGCGTTGATCGTGCAGCGCCAACGCATCGGTCCGACGATGCACAGTGGCGTGGCCGACGAAGCATAGAACTACATGACCCCCACCCGCGATGATCAACTGGCCTTGAACCCTCGCAACGGTCAGCCGCACGTTACTCAGGCGAGTTCCGGATATGAAATCCTCGGGTTCTACTGGCTTCCCACGTATCCCAGGCTCTTGAGCTTCTCCAGCACCTTTGGCGAGATAGCTGATTCGTTGTCCGGCGATTGAGGCCGCCCGCCCGCTGTCGTCAGCCGTTGCTCCGCCAGGCGAGCAGCACGCTGGATCGCCTTCACCATCGGAGAGTCCGGATCCTGCAGCGGATGAAGTTCTTCCGGGTCCGCGTGAAGATCGTAGATCCACGACCGGCCGGTGACCT
>JADFRH010000073.1:0-7145 GCA_022561415.1 Planctomycetota bacterium | reverse complement strand
CGTCCCTGATGAGCTTCCAGTCGCGACGGCGAAACGACTTCATCTTTCTTCCCAAGGACGCTAGTTCACTCACGACCACGCGGTCCAGTGGGAAGAACCCGTCGGAAAAAAGCGGCACCAGGCTGTGCCCCATCACGTCCTTCGGCGTGGACAGTCCGATCAATTCGAGGATAGTCGGCGTCACGTCGATGATCGAAGTCTGCGCCGCGATGCGTTTCCCCGAGGGCACCCGGCCGGGATAACGCACGATCATCGGGATTTTGATCACTTCATCAAAGAGGGTCTTGCGGTGACTTTTCTCGCCGTGTTCGAAGAATTCGGTTCCATGGTCTGCCACGAGAACGACGACCGTGCTATCCCGCAGTCCCAGCGCGTCCAGATCATCGAGAATCCTGCCGATGTATTGGTCCGTCCACGCGATTTCCCCATCGTACAGCGCGATCAAGTGTTCGAGATCACGCTTATCCATCCGGGCGTTGATCCACTGGTCAAAGAAGAAGTTTGACCCATCGAACGGACCCTGGTAATCCGGATCGAACTTGCGATCGTAAGGCTGGGGCGGCGTGAAGTCGTAATGCACGTCCCACATGTGGACGAACATAAAGAACGGACGGCGATCACCACTCCTTCTCATCCACTCCTGCACCGCTTTGTAGACCCGCGGATTCGTGACGTCGCTGTGTGAGGCCTCCCAAATCGCGCTGCCCTCGACCGTGCCCGTGCTCGATGCCGTCTTGTCGCTCAACCGTGAATACGATGTGCAGTCGATGTACTCGTCGAATCCCTGCGCAAGACCGAACACGGGATGAAGATAGGGTCCGGAGAAAAACCCGACGGTCGCATAGCCGATTGCCTTAAGGCGCTCCGCGATCGTGGTAAGCTTCGGATCAAGCGATCGGTTTGTATCCACGCAGCCGTGAGCGCTGTCGGTCAGACCGGTGAACAGCGACGCGTGCGCAGGCAATGTCCACGGCGCGCTGCTAATCGCGTTCTCGAACAGCGTGCCTTCCGATGCCAGGCGATCGATGCGGGGACTTGTCTCGCGTGTGTATCCGTAACATCCGAGGTGATCGGGGCGAAGCATGTCCACCGAAATCAGCAATATATTCGGCCAGGAAGCATCGGCGCGGATGGCTGTTCGCTCCGCCGACGCGTCGTCAGGCGTGCAGCCACTCTGTGTCAGCAGTCCGCAAACAGCGATGAAAATGATGCTACGATATTCGTTCACGATGCGACGCTCCCAAACCTATCGGCACGCGGAAACAGATCACGACACCCACCCCCCGGTCACGCATCGGCGTCTGGTTCAGCCTTCGCTATCCGTTTGAGACGGATGCGCGAAAGCGATTCCGCCGACCTGACCGGAGGAGCCATCTCAGGTCGCACCTCATAGATGACGAATCGCTCGTCTGCGCCTTGGTAAACCGGCTGAAGCCAACTCGGATATTTCGTACGTAGGCTGCCCAGCAGTTCGGCGAAGTGCTTCTCCTCGCTGAAACCCGGAATCGGAAACTGGACCAGGAAGCGGGGTCGCCTCGTACCGAGGCATTCGACGAACTCCTCCAGTGTTCCCACGGCGGGGACGTCCTTTCGGTAGAACAATGCCGCCGGTCGGCCGTTAAACGGGCGAAAACCCTGGAGGCCCGTGTAAAGGTAAATCATCGGATCCAACGCAGACGCCACCACGTCCTCCGCGCGAGCGTGGTCTCGCAGCCAGTCGAACACCCCCTCAAACGAAGACCAGGAAACGCGAGTGTCTTTGAGATCGGCGTAGGCGTAACCGGTGCGACGGCTGAGATCGCGATGGCGGCAAAGCAGGGATACATTGGCACTGACGGCGACAACGATGGCCATCGTACCAAGCGCCATCCGACGACGCGGCGCGAAGCAGCGCTTCAGGAAAACCGAGGCGCCCTGCAGCATAAACGGAACGATGAACGGAAGGATGGGAACAAGGAAGCGAAGCGGAGGCCATGGCCAGACCAAGACGATCGCCAGATACACAGCGAGCAAGCATGGCAGAACCCGCCACAGGCGAATCCGCAGCAGTATGGCCAGCCACGGCACGAGTCCCAGACTGAGGGCAACGATGCTCGGGACGATCTTGGAGTCCAAAGAAAACAACGCATCCGTCAGGCCTTCAAGACCGAGCGTGGTCGTAGATATGGCCAACAGCGCCGTGTTCGCGGCGACCACGTCCTGAAGGAACAAAGCCCCGAAAGCGGACCACCAGCCCAAGTAGTCGCTGTGGTATCCGGCGAGTGGATCGTGATTCCCACCACTCCAGGTCCACACCAGCCAAGGCAACGTGACCGCCGCGGCACCGGCCATGATCCAGCGAAGAGGCCGGCCGGCACGGTAAAGAACCAGAACGCCGACCGGGATCAGCGCTACACCGATGCTCCGGCAGAGAAACGGCAGACCGAGCAGAGCGCCCAGGAACACCTGTCTCTTCCAGGTCGAACTCGGTGTACGAACGTCGCGATCCATGGCCCAGATTGCCCCCAGCAGCAGTAGGGCAAACGGCATCTCAGACAGCGTCTGCGTACTGAAATACAGGAACGAGGCGGACGTGGCGCAGAGAAGACCAGACGCGAAGGCAATCCGGCGGGAGAAGTATCCGAAGCGAACGAGGTACAAGTATGCCGCTGCGACCGTTGCCGCGGCAGCCAGCAAAGACAGCCCCTGCATGGCTCCGAGGTTCTCTGGAAAGGCGGGCCAGATCGACCAGACAACGGACAAGAGTGCCGGATACAAAATCGGAAACCGAGTCTGCACCGGTGACCCTGGCACGTTGATCAGGCCATATCCGTCACCCTCGGCCAACGCCTTCGCCGTGCTGACATAGACGGCATCGTCGTGATAGATACCGCAGACGCCCACGACCATGCGCGAATACCCGGCAATCAGCACGAGGCTTGTGAGAGCGAGCGCCAGCCAGAGGTCATTACGCTTGAGTGCCGTGGATGGCAGACGCGACGCGCATGGGTCACCTTCCGGCGGTGGCTCCGGCGACTCGATGTGGTTCGCGACGCCGGTGGTCACTGGGAGTTTCCCCCGCTGCGCCCCGCGCGACGCTCGGAATGGCCGCCGATTGTTGGTCGAGGATGGAACATCTTCGGTGATCGCCTGTCGGCCTCAACATTCGGAACTTTGCGGAACTTTGGATTCTGTAAGGCATCAACCGGAAGCGCCCCAGGAGCGAACATCCCTCAACGCGCCGCGGTGCGCTTCTTTGGGCGCGCGGACTTTCGCCGATCCGGTTTCCGGGCCACGACGATCAGCGATAAACCGCACCATGGAAAAAGACGGTCGATCCGCTTCCACAGCCACACGGTGCTGTCGAAGATCTTCACCTGCAGTTTCCCGAAATGTCGACGGCGAAGAACTCGACCATTAAGGAACCATGGAATAACGCTAACGCGGTTGAACGTTGAGATTTTCTCGATCCGGAATCCGGCCGCCTCACACTTCGTCGCCAGCTCGCCCTGCGAGTAGCGCCGATGGTGTCCCAGAACCCTGTCGAGCGTGCCGTACAACCCCATGCCGCGGGGCACGAGAATGATGGCTCTGCCACCCGGGTTCAAGGCTCGGTACAGGTTGCGCAGCGCGGTCGTATCCGACTCGACGTGCTCCAGCACATTCAGGCACACGATGGATTCATAGTTCCGCTCGAGCTTTCGGAAGTCACTGTGATTCTCCAGGTCGACGGTCGCGACCTTGGTGTGCGGCCTCGATGAGAAATGGTTGCGAAGGTACTGCAGATGGAGCGGGTCCACATCGCTGAGGGTGTAATGCTCGCGAGGCATCAAGTGGGTTGAGAGGTTGCCCAGTCCCGCGCCGATCTCCAAGACGGAATCGCCGAGCCATGGCTCGACCTGCGAGGCCATCCAACCGTTGAACCGGTGAGTCGACGAGAGCCGATACAGGATGGCGTGTCCGTACTTCTCGTTGTAGAGATCGTCAACCATCCAGAAATAGAGGATGACGAACAATGCCTTGACGCCGTCCCACCAGGTGATCTTCTTGCCCTCTCCATAGGTCCGCCGGTGGTACGAGATCGGCACCTCGTAGATACGGCAACGGCGTTTGGCCAGCTTGGCCGTAAGCTCCGGCTCGAGACCGAAACGGTTGCTGCGTAAGGGCATGGACTTGAGGACATCGGTTCGAATTGCCTTATAACACGTCTCCATGTCCGTGAGGTTCAAGTTCGTGAGGAAATTGGAGAACGTGGTGAGAACACGGTTGCCGAGCGAATGCCAGAAATTGAGCACGCGCCGTCGATCACGCGACACGAACCGGGAACCGTACACGACATCCGCGTCGCCGTTCAGAATCGGCTCCAGCAAGGCCCGATAGTCGGCCGGATCGTATTCCAGATCGGCGTCCTGAATGAGGCAGATACTGCCCGTCGCCTCTGCCACGGCCGTGCGAATCGCCGCGCCCTTGCCTTGGTTCTTCGCGTGCTCAAAGAGTCGAACCGCGCCGTGGTACCGGCGAGCTGCCCGCTTCAATACGCCCCGCGTGCCGTCGGTTGAGCAGTCGTCAACAACAATCAATTCGCGATCCATACCCACCGGCAACGGAGTCTTCATCACCTGATCGATAAGGCTCGCGACGGTATATCGCTCGTTGTACACCGGGATCAGTACACTGAGCTTCTCCCTGGTGCTTCTGCGCGTCTTCGCGGTGACCCTGCGCCGGTTAGCGGCTATCGGCCGAACCGCGGCGTGCGGCTTGCGCTTCGCAGCGCCTTCGGCCTTGGAGCGCGCCGGTGCTGCTTCGAGTACGCTTGGGGGCATGATTCGGGTTCTCGCAAACTACAGATGAACCTGCGTCCTTCGTGTCCAGAGACTCATTGCAAACATACGAAACATTCGCTTACCGGACGTGAGGATGCGATGGTCTCGACGTGTTGACGTATAGGACTCGGCGCGGATATCGGTCGTACTTCTCTGACCTCGGGCGGCCCGAGGCACGCAGCGCTGTTGAACCCCGCCGTCATGGCCAAAGGCATAGTCTGCGACCTGTCGAGCGCTTCGAGAACAAGGAACCGGCCTTGGCACTGCGGCTGGCAATTCATGTGCGAAGTTGGTGGCGCCCGGAACTGGAGCGGAATTGATGTGGCGGAGGCGACAGGCGCGGGATTGCTCTTTGGTGTGGGCAACTAGGGGCGAGTTTCGGCGCAAAGGACCGTTTTCGCTTGTATCGACTGGGTCATTGGGGTACGATGGCGGGCTGAGGTGCCATGGGCTGGGAAACGTCGGCCCTAAGCCTCATTGGAGTGTAAGCTCATGGGCGAACCACAAACAAGCCCGTCTTTTGTCACACGTCCTTGTCGCCACTCGGCGGCGATATCTCCGGATCGAATAAACCGTTGGAAGGCGCAACCGATGAAGACACGAACCAAGCGTTACTCGATCGCAGGTGCAAGCCGATTCACGGTATCGTTGCGTCTGTCTATCGCGGCGGTCTTTGTTGGATTTGGCGGCATGGTTTCGGCAGCCTTCGGCCAGGCCGGCTGCCCCTTATCTTCGCCGCCCGTTCCGGAGGAAATCGACGGTTCGGTACTCACCATGAATCGTGCCCTCGCCTTCTCTGCTGGCGACCCAGCTAAGCGTCAGGCGATCCGGGTCACGATCGACTCCGTGACGGCACCGCAACACGCGTATCTGGTCGGCTCCAAGTGGTGGGTCCAGCCGCCAGATGCGTTCGGCGAGAGCGCAGTCGTGCCCGGGCCTATTCCCGGCGTACCCAACTTCCTAGCCTCAAGGCTCGGCTGCACGCCCTTTTTCATGGACTGGAACGGCGCGTGTGTCGACGGGAACTGTTTGGGCGGCCTCAATGACGTGACGTGCCAGGGCAACGTCTGCATCGGCGGACCCGGCGAGGGAAGTGGCTGCTCGACCGATGCCGATTGTCCCGGCAAGTCCTGCACGGAAGCGGCCGATTGCAGCGGCGGCATTGTCAACGTTTACGGCGAGATGATCGTGCCCGGGGCGAGCTACACCGTGTCGGTGGTCGGTGAGGACTGTGACCTCAGCGATGAGGGCAACTTCACGGATGCGAGCCTGAAGATGACGACGTCGAACTTCGGCAATGTCGCGGGTGCCTGCGACGTGACCGGTTGCGACGTGCCGGACAACGGTCAGACCGCCATAGCCGACGCATTGGCGATTTTGGCGAAGTTCTTGGGTGCCACCGGCGCGATAAGAAAAATGCGTGCCGACATCGAGCCGAGCCTCCTGGACTTCAAGATGAACGTGACGGACGTGCTTCAGTCATTGCGGGCGTTCGTCGGGCTTTCGTATCCATTCCTTTCGTGCCGGCCGACTGCCGTGCAAGGCAATCTCTGCTTCGGTGGCCCGACGCACCTGCAGTCGTGTGTCAGCGACTTGGATTGCCGGATTCCGCTGTGTCCATAACGTCGATACGGCCCGGGCACGGGCCTGCTCGCCGGCTTTCGCAGCATGTGATTTTCCGAGATACCACAATCACGGATGTGCTGCGAAGCGTCGCGATCCGTAAGGTTTTCGCACGGTCGACTCGTACAGCCGCTTCCTTGCCGTGATCGCCGCGGGATCATTCGATTACGCTACCCAACCCCCACGGATGGCCTCGCGATCTTGACGCTCGTTCCGCGAAGCCGGATAATGCGATGCGGGTCGTAGCTCAAAGGCATCGGAAGAAACGTCGAAGCGGGAAAACGTCAAAACGGGAAAATGTCGAAAGCCAAGAGTCGAGACGCCCGACCTGCGACTCTTCACTCACGACTCTTCACTATGATCTATCTCAACAACGCCGCCACCACCTGGCCTAAGCCGGAGGTGGTCTATCAGACGGTGGACGAACACTTCCGCCACATGGACAGCCCGATGCGCAGCGCAGTCGAGGACCTCGCGGAAGGCAACTCGATGACCCAGTTCCGCGAGGTCATCGCCCGGTTTTTCGGAATCGTAGATCCGTCGCGGCTGGTTCTGACCCCGGGTTGCACCTACGCGCTGAACCTGGCCATTCTCGGCATCGACTGGAAGTCGGGCAACGTGGCCATTATGAGCGGGCTCGAGCACCACGCCGTTTCCCGACCGATTCGCAAGACGGCCATCGAGCACCACATCAAGTTCGAGGTCGCCCCGTACGAACCG
>JADFRH010000072.1 GCA_022561415.1 Planctomycetota bacterium | reverse complement strand
CGACGTTTCGACGCGCGGCTTTCGCGATTGGTTCTCGCGCCTTCTCATGACGCCGGACTCGCGTGTCGGTTGGATCGGACCGGCCGTTCGCGCCGGCCTGCGTGAGATAAAGCGCCGCCGCCCCGAGGTTCTCTACTCGACCTCGCCTTACATGAGCGCCCATCTGATCGCCAAGGCGCTGAGTCGGCGGACCGGTTTGCCCTGGGTGGCGGACTTTCGCGACCCGTGGACGTTCAACCCGTTTCGCAGGATTCCGTATTCGACGCTTCGCCGATGGGATGCGTGGCTGGAGCGACGTGTGCTGCGTAGCGCTAGTCACGTCGTCTGTTGCACGACCCGCATGACGCAAGAGTTCTTGAGACGTTTTCCTTTCTTGCAAGGCAAGTGCTCGACGATCATGAACGGGTTTGACGCCGGGCTCCTTGAAGGAATCAAGCCGCTGCGCGATGCCGGACGCGATCGATTCGTGATGACCCATTGCGGCCAGTTCTACGGTGGACGCAATCCGGCCGTCTGGTTCGCTGCGCTGCGGCGTGCCTTGAAAGATGCGCCGAGCCTCGCCGAAAAAGTCGTGGTCCAGTTGATCGGTCCGACGACATTTGATGGGAAGTCGCTCGAAGAGCTGGCGGCGTTCCACGGGCTTGCCGACGTCGTTCGGGTGCTGGGACCGAAGTCGCACGCCGAGTCGCTGGGGTACATGGCTGGCAGCGATGCGTTGATGCTGGCCGCCTCCGACGGACTAGGCGGCGAGCTGCAGGTGCCCAACAAGCTCTTCGAGTATCTTGCGATCAAACGGCCGATCATCGCGACGTGTGCGCACGGGAATCCGACCGTGGACATTCTCGCAGATGCAGAGGCACAGGCGGTCGTGTGCGAGCCGGGCGATGAGCGGGCGCTCGCGAATGCCATCGCAGGGCAGGCACTTCGCAGCCTGGACGAACCGACAGAGTCGGCTTGCCGACCGACTCGAACCTGGTCGGGCGTCCACCGCTTCGACCGAGCACACCGCGCGGCGGAGCTGGCGAACGTGTTTGAGCGGCTCGTGGGGGGTACGAGTGAAGAGTCCATAGTGAAGAGTGAAGAGTTGCTAGTGAAGACGGGCTGCCATCACTCTTCACTCATCACTCTTCACTCTTAACTTCTTTCCTCGTCCTCGCTTCGTCAGCCACATCGACGCGCACGTCTTGACGATCCAGTACCCGGCCAGTGCCGTACCGCGGACTGTGCCGCTGATCTTGTCGCGTCCGTGCTCGCGTTTTCGATGGGGGATCGGAATCTCCAAGATGCGCAGCCCCAGCTCCACGGCGCGAATCTGCATCTCGATCGTCCAGCCGTAGGCGCGATCGCGCATGCCCATGGCTTCGAGCGGCTCCCGCCGGATCGCGCGGAACGGACCCAGATCCATGTAGCGGTGTCCCCAGCCCCATCGGATCAGGTTCGGCATCAGCCAGTTGCCGAATCGTTGCGGCCAGGTGGCCGACCCCGCTTCGCGTAACCCGGGTATACGGGCTCCGATCACGAAGTCGGCGTCGCCGCGCGCGATCGGCTCGACCAACGCAGGAAGCAACTCGACCTCGCGCGTCTGATCGGCGTCGATAAAGACGACTGTGTCGATCGGCAAGCCGATTCTGTCGGTGTTCTCCGCAAGATGCTCGATGCCGGCGTAGCAGGCCGCTCCGTAGCCGCGCTTGGGTTCGTATATCCAGATTGCGCCGTGCATTCTTGCAACGTCGCGCGTTTCATCGGTCGAGCCGTTGTCGCAGACGATGACCTGTCCCAGCGTGAAGCGCTGCAACGCGGGCAGAAGGTGCCCGAGCGCTTCGGCCTCATTGAGCGCCGGGATGATGGCCGCAACGTTGGACAGGTCGTCGGGCGATCCTGTTGACATCAGAGACCGTGAAGGATGAAGGGGTTGGTCTGCTTTTCCCGCCCGATGGTAGTCTCCGGACCATGTCCGCAGATCACACGCGTTTCGTCCGGAAGCGTCATGAGACGCTCACGGATGTTTCGCATGAGTTGGTCGCCGTTGCTGTGATGGAAATCGACGCGCCCGACGCTTCCAGCGAAGAGGGCATCGCCCACGATCGCGATGCCGAGCTCACTACAATAGAACGTGCGGCCGCCGGGCGAGTGGCCGGAGGTGTTGCTGATGCTCCATTGACTTCCGTCGAGTTCGAGCGTCTCGCCGGGCGACAGGTCGCGCGGGTCGCTGACGTCCGTTACAAACCCCGTGCCGCTCATGGCCGAGAGGTTCTCTGCGGGATCGCTCAACGCCGGCCACTCCTCTTTCGCGAGATAGACCGGCATTTGGCCCAGGGCTTTGCGGACCTCGTCGATGCCGGCGATGTGATCGGCGTGGGCATGGGTCAGGACGATGGCACTGGGCCGTAGCGACTTCGCCCGTACATGTTCGATGATCTGGCTCGCCTGTGGCGGCAGTCCGGGATCGACGATCCAGCAAGGCCCACCCTCGCAGAAGTAGAGCGTGAGTCCGTTTTCCATGTAGGTCGGGTCGTTAGTGACGTGGATTTGCAGCGTTCGATCACTCATGGTCGTCCGATAACTCCGGTTCCTCGTATTTCCTCCGGTGCCGCACAGATGGCCGGTTCTTCATGGTAACGGACCCAGCCCCAGCTTACTATCGCTGCGAGGACGGTCGGCAAGCCGACTTTGTCGTCCGGCAAGCCGACTTTGTCGTCCGGCAAGCCGACTTTGTCGGTCCGCACGTCGACTTCGTCGGTCGGTTTGCGATCGAATCAGTTTGCCCAGGTTTCGTAGACACCGTGCGATAACGCGCATGGCGTCGTCGGGTGCGCATGGAGGTGCGAACTTATCGGCGAGGCGGGAAGCTATGTGTGGTCGAATCGCTCTGCAAGACCGGCTGCGAATGTTCGACCTGTTTTCCAAGCGCGCGCTTCCACGGGCGGATAAGCGGGGTTATAATGCATAAACGTTTGGGGTTGGCCGTTCCGGGAGTGGGACGGCGTCGCTTGTTCCGCAGGGAAGGGCGTTCTATGGAATGGAGCGGTCTGCGCGGCGGCTTTGAGCGGGATACTTAACCACATCGGCATGCGCGTTGTTCCAGAAGGCAAGTATGGTAGGGCAAACTCGTTCGGTACAAGCATACAGCGGTCTTTTTTTGGGGGGGCCGAGCAGACGTTGATACGGTGTGAAGCAAGGGGAGGTAGGATGTTCCGAAGGCCGTGGCGCGCTATTCTGATCGCCTCTGTCGGCGCCTGGGCTGCGCTGAGCCCGGCTCTGGCGCCGAGTGGCGGCGGAAGCGCATCGGCCCAAGATGCCTGCGTGTCGCCGGACGCCAACCTGGACCTGAACGTCGCGGCCGGGTCGGAATCCGTCAAGCCCGGCGATGTGGTTACCGTTACGCTGGAGGTCAGCAACCTGACATCAGCGATCAACGGTGCGCAGGCACTCATAAGCTATGATGCCTCGGTTTTGTCGATCGACTTATTGACCGACATCACGACGAACGCCGGGTCAGGTTGGGAGGAGTTCTTCTCGGAGGAGGATGTCGCCGGCGATATTACCTACATCGCTTCATACACTTTCGGCGGCTCGACGTCGGCCGACGCCACGATCGCGACGTTGACGTTTGATGTGATTGCGGAAGGCACGACGAACATAACGTTCTGGGACGCCTCACCTCTTGTGACCAAGCTGACTCGATTGAACAGCACGACGCTTCTGCCGTGCCGGGGCGTTTCGGGCGACATCACGAGCGCTTGCGACGACGGGCTGTTCTGCAGCGGCATCGAGACTTTCGATGGCAGCGTTTGTCAGCCCGGTACCCCAATCGACTGCAGTTCATTTACTGATGACTGTAACGCCGGCGTCTGCAACGAGACGACAGACGCCTGCGAAGCGCAGCCGGTCGCCGACGGCACGGTGTGTACGGGTAATGGTACGGGTGCCTGCACGGCCTCGGATAGCTGCCTCGCCGGCGTCTGCAATGACAACGATGAACCGGCTGGATTCGCCTGCGGTGATCCGACGGACGATGACTGCACAAACCCCGACACCTGTGACGGAGCAGGCGCGTGCCAGGCCAACGATGAATTGGTCGGATTCTCCTGCGGTGATCCGACCGACGACGATTGCACAAACCCGGATATGTGCGATGGGGCGGGTGCGTGCCTGAACAACGACGAGGCGGCAAGTACGCAATGTACTGACTCTACGCCGGGCGATTGCGACGACGCGCAGTGTGATGGAGCGGGAATCTGTGTTCAGGATCAAGACGTGGAGAGCGCAGCCTACGAGTGCCGCGTGGCCGCGGGCGTCTGCGATGCGCCCGAGACATGCGACGGCGTCAATGGTGGCGCGTGTGGCGTGGATGCCATGGTGGTGGATGCCACGCCGTGCGGTGATCCGACGGTCGATGATTGCACAGACGCCGACACGTGCGACGGCGTGAGCGATGCCTGCCAGGCAAACGATCGGGCGGTCGGTACGCAATGTACGGACTCTACGCCTGGCGATTGCGACGACGCGCAGTGTGATGGGGCGGGAAGCTGTATCCAAGCTCAAGACGTGGAGACCGCTGCCTACGAATGCCGTCCGGCCGTGGGGGTCTGCGATGCCCCCGAGACGTGCGACGGTGTTTCGCCCACGTGTCCGGTCGATGTTACGGCGGCCGATGGAACCCCATGCGATCAAGACGCCGACTCGAACTTCTGCGATGATTCCTGCCAATCCGGAATATGCACGCAGGATTCCGCAGCCACCGCCGGTCTCGCCTGCGGCGATGGCACCGATGACGTCTGCACAAACCCTGATAAGTGCGACGGGGCGGGTGCGTGCTTGTCGAACGACCATCCCAATGGCACGGTTTGCACGGATGACGGGAACGATTGCACGGATGACGTGTGCAACGGTGCCGGCATATGCACACACGCGGATACGTGTCCTCCTCCTCCGCCACCACCCCCTCCGCCACCGCCGCCTCCTCCAGAATGTACAACCGACGCTGACTGCGACGACCAGGATCCATGCACCGAGGACACTTGTACGGCCACCGGAAATTGCTCGAACGTACCGGTGGATTGCGGCCCGGATTCAGTCTGCAATGCAGTCACGGGGGTGTGCGACCCGCTGCCCGACGAGGAGCCCGTCGGGGACAGTGTCGTCGTCGAGGTGGGAGACAACGGCGAAACGACGGTGACGGTCGGCAACGCGGACGATCCGGCCTTGGTGGTTGTCCTGAACGGTCTTGACGCGGAGGACGACATTGCCGTGTCCATTGATGATGACGGTAATCAGTCGCTCACGCTTACCGAAGCGGACGGCGGATTGATTCTCGAACTCGGCGTGAACGGGTTTGGCTCGGGTTCGCAATTCGACGTCGTGATCGACGAGGCGGGCGATTTGACGATGGTACTGACGGACGCCTTCGGCGAATCGCTGACGCTGGAGATCAGCTCACCGACGCCGGGCGCGAGCGTGGAGGTGTCGAGGGATGCCGCCGGCGATCTTTCGATACTCGTGACGGACGGATCGGGCGAAGCCGTGGACGTGACCATCCTGGCGTTCGGCGCGGGGGGTGATGTGGCGTTTTCCATCACCTTCAATCCGGAACCCTTGCCGACGACGTCGCGCCTGATCGACGGCTTCCCGGGATTCGAGGATGAAGTCACACTCGGCGGCAGCGTCACGATCGACGTGACAGGTCAGGAACCCGACGCCACGTTCACGCTGCTGCTCGGATATAAGCAGGCTGATGTGGAGAGCGGTGATCTTGACGAGACTGGCTTGCGCGTGCGTCGTCTGAACCAAACTCTCGGCGAGTACGAGGCGGCCGGGACAAACGACGCAGGCGTGGGCGACGCTACGGGCCTTGTCGGCGATTTCGGCGTCAATCCCGGTACGAATTCGGCCTGGGTCGAGCTGCTCGAATTCGGTACGTTCGCTGTGGGCATCGTGCCCAGCGCCGCGCCGGATGAGCCGGGGCAGCCGCTACCGCCGAGCGCGGATTGCGGTGCCGGCGGCGGCATGTGCGGCGCGTTCAACACGATGATCCTACCGCTTACGTTGATCTCGCTGCTGGGCATGCGCGGTCGGCGAGGGGACTATGTCGATCGGCGCCGTCGACGTGCGGTCCACTGAGAGCCTTTCCCGGCATTGTGTGGGACCGACTTTCCAGTCGGTCATTCCGTGGGCAAGAGAAGCTAGTGACAGACTAGAAAGTCTGTCCCACAGGCTTCTTTAACGGTTGCGTAGCTTCTACGGCTCGAGCTCGGCCATGCCCTGCCGGAAGATGATGTCGACCGGAATGCCGGCGTTGCCGAGGCGGTCGAGATCGGCCTGGAGGACCGGGCCGACGTTGCCCATGCGTTCCATCAGCTCTTTCGCGCCTTCGTAGTCGCCGTCGCCCTGGAGCGTGAGAATCTTCCGCGAGAGGGCGGCGATGGCGGCTCTCATTTTGTCGAAGTCGACCCGATACAAGCCGGTCTTGGTATCCCGGCTGAAGGCACCGGCCTCCCTGAAGAAATTGAACCGAAGCATGTTGGCCCGTCCGTGGGCGCTGGAGGCACCGAATCGTATAGACCGGAAGATTCCGGTCAGGAACGTGACGAAGCTGTTCTTGACGTTGCTCTTGTGGATCAGACCCCGCTCCGCCAGCTTGGTAATCATGTAGAGCCCGAGCACGTCGGCCTTGCCCTCTTCCATCGCCGAGGCCAGGTTCTTCAGGGCCGAGCGCACCGTTCCCTTTCCGTTGATCGTGTTCTTGATGCCCAGCCCGTGGGCGATCTCGTGGAACATCGTGTTGTCGAAGAAGGCGTTGAAGGTGATGTGCTTGCGCTGATCGTGGACGATCAGGGTCACGGCGATCGGCAGAAGAATCTCGTCGTATTTGGCCCGCATGGCGTTCTTGAGCTGCAGCCGCCGCGAGCCCTTTTCGAGCTGGACGGTTTCGTCGTTGGGCAGATTGATGGCAATCGTCTTGGCGCCGGCGTTGCAGTCGCCGGCGTAGTAAACGACATCGTACGCATTCAGGTCCGAGTTTCTCCCCGGCTTCTCCTGCTTGTAGGCGTCGTCGACGGGCAGATCCCTCTGAAGCTGCGGAAGAAGTGCCGCATACTTCAACAGCCTCTTGCTCCACTTCTTGTCTTTGATCAGCACGAACGCTTCGTACGCCGCTTTGTACCCGAAGAGTTTGTCCTCGTAGGTTTCGATCGGGCCGATCACGATGTCGAGACGGTTGTCTTTCATGTCGAGCCAGGCGACGTCGCTGGGACGATACTTGTCGGAGAGCAGGGCGTCGGCGCGAAGCTCCAGATATCGCTTCAGGCCGGGATCTTCGGCCAGCCCGGCCGCCCTCAGGAGCAGGCGAGACGCGGTCGTGTTTTGCTTCTTGAAAAAGCTGTGATACGGGATGGCGCGGAGCGATTTCCCATCGGCGCCGCGCCGAACCATGGTGTACAGATGTGTGAGGGGTTTGGCCTTGCCGGGGTGTGTAGCGATGAATCGCTCGAACTCCTCCTTGGTCATGTCGGCGGGGTAGAAGTTTGCGCCTAGGGGTTTGGGTCCGACTCCTGTGATAAACGGTTCGTCGTCATGCAACCGGTCCCACGGACCGTAGTTGATACGTGTGTAACGGTACGTCGAGATGTCACCGCTTAGGCCGGCGAGCTGCTGCTTGTCGCCATACGCCTGGATCCAGAACGATTCGTCCATCGCTTTGGCCGCTTCGATCAGGAGCGGGAGCATCTCCTTCTCGTTCTGCGTAAGCTCATTCAGATCGGCTGTGAGTTTCACCGTCGCGTATTGCGCCAGGCGATCACGGATGGGAGCGCTCGCTGCATGCGCGTCCGGTCGCTGCGACCAGGCGATCGAAGAGAAGAAGAGCGTCGCAAGAAGAAACGTCGAAATCCCGGCGCGCCGGGATCGAAACGTCGACACCTCTGTTTTGACGTTTCGACGTTTTGACGTTTTCTGAACCCCCCGGCAACCAACCTTTGACCTGCGCGATCCGATCGACCCACGGCGTGCGCACGACGCTCGTCGAATCGGGAACTTCTCTTATCAGCGACTCGTCCAACGGCTCGTCGCGCGGTAGGACCGTCAGGACCGAGGCGTCCCAGCCGAGTCGATCGAGATGGTTGACGAACCCCAGCGTGCGGTGCGTGCCGCTGCGGTTGATCGGCGGAAACGCATAGGCAACGCAGAGCCATCGCCTGCGGCCCGCTTTGGGACCGGGCTTGTCGGTGTCGTTTGCACTCATACGCCTGCCAGGTAGGCCTCCATGCGTCCCCGAAATCGATCGCGATCTCGCCAGCGCTGCCACGATCCGACGAGATACCCCACGAGGTTCGAAAACAGAACCACCCACATGACGATGAGGCACAGCGGATACGCACGCCATCGACCGACCGATGTAGGTCGGGCTCCGCCCGACAAAGTCCGCTTGCCGACCCAACGCGCGACGCGTACCGCTTTGCGGTGAAACGTCCAAACATAGAAGTACATCAGCATGGCTGCGAGAACGAGTGCGGCCCACGCCGTCACGCCGCACAGCCCTGCGGTCATCGCGCACAGCGCAACGTTCCGGAGATTGTACGCGAAGCTCTTCGCGCCGATCTGCGTGTGTCCCCGCCCGGTGCCGTAGTTGTAGAACTGCCTGCCGACGGCCCGCAGCGACGTGCGCGGGCGCCAGTGGACCACCGCGTCCTCGGCCAGGTGCCACTTGACGCCGAGCGCGCGAACCTTGTGGTCGAACAGCGTGTCCTCGGAAAAGCGGAGCCACTCAGGCCAGCCCCCCACGCGCTGCCACAGGCTCTTCGTACACGCCAGCGACCGCGCCGACGGATTGAACGACTCCGGCTTGATGGGTTCGAGCTGCCCGCGCATCGTCGCCAGTCCGACCACCGTTTCCAACAGAGACCGCGGCTCGATCCGATAGAACCCCGCGACGAACTCGGTTTCGGCGTCGAGCTCAAACGGCCGAGTCAGACGCTCGAGCCAATCGGGCTCTGCCCTGCAACCGCCGTCGATGCACGCGAGGATGTCGCCCGTTGCCATGCGTGCGGCCAGGTTTCTACCCTGGGCGATGTTGCCACGGCCCGTTTCAACGCACCGAATGCGGGGGTTGGTCTGCGCCAGCCGCTTGATGACCGCGACCGTATCGTCCGTCGATCCGCCGTCGACCACGACGATCTCGTCCGCGACGCGGGACTGTTTGGACAGGGAATCGAGCGTCACGGCGCAGCCGACCGGGTCATTCCTAACGGTCATAATGACGGATACTTTTTGCATTCGACGAAG
>JADFRH010000071.1 GCA_022561415.1 Planctomycetota bacterium | reverse complement strand
TACGACCTCCACCACATACCCCGCCAGAGCGTACCCGTGATTCGAGTAATGCTTGAGCGTTCCGGGTTGGAACACCTGCGGAGTCATGCGCTCGGCCAAGAACTGTTCCAACGACATCATCTCAGAAGGTGTCTTTGCGCTGTCGCCGATGTCGGAATTGTCAAAACCCGCCGTATGCGTCAACAGTTGGGCGATCGTAACCGGATCGGAGTAGTTGCGCTCAATAGGGAGTCGGAGCACGTGCTTCGTCACGTCGTCTTGCAGGTTGATCAAACCGCGTTCAGCCAGCTGCATGACCGCCGTAGCGGTGAACGGCTTGGATACAGAGGCAACGCGAAACAAGGTCCTGCCGGCGTCGACAGGAATCTTCTTCTCAACATCAGCGTACCCGTATCCTTTGGCGATCACCGTCTGGCCATTGTGGACTACGACTACGACCCGCCAGGAACATGGAACTTGTCCAGGCATCGGCCGACGAGCGGATCGAGGAACGCTTCGAGCGATTCCCGATCGATCAGTGACGGCTCCGCGAGGGTGACGTGTGAAGTGGATACGGCATCGGTCGGCGGTACCTGCGCGCCGCACACGCCAGTAAGCGACGCCCAGAACAAGCCAACAACGATCCGACACGGAATTCTCGTTTGCTGGATGCAGTTCACGTTTCCTCCGGTTCAACGCCTTTGGGGAAAATGCGAACAGCGAAGCTCCGTCCTGGGTCGCATTTTCCAACGACTATCGACCGGCTCGCCGAGATAACAGCGAGCGGGGTCGGGGCCATCGTCATGTTGGGCGCCGTTCCATTGCGATGGCTCGCCAATGGGTCGCGCGGCAAGCACCAAAACTGAGATCAAGTAGACGACGATTATACCCGGAATGGCTACGAAGCGTTACTCCGGCAACAAGAACCATGCGACGATGATGAGCATGGAGCGTGCGATGGCATGAAAGGATCCGATCCAGTGGCGAAGGATCCAGCCGAGAATCATACAGGGAACGCCCAAAATGATGCCTAAGGTCAGGGGAACAGCAGGACGTTCGAGGACAAAGAAAGCCATCACGACCGCTCAGAAGAGGCTATCCGCCATGATGCTCTTGAAGAGCAAGTCACTCAATTCATCACGCATGACCGAGACACATCGGCTACTTGCTAGCCAAGGATTGTTCGGGCCGTACGGCGAACACCGGAATCAAAGGGTTCGTTCAAAGGGCAATCCCTATCGCTCGCGCGTCCTGATCTACACGCGCAAGAAGAAGTGATCGGTCACGCAGCCCGGCCGCATCGGGACTCGTGTACGCTCGCGCTGAGAGACCGGTCGAACGCTAGGGCTTGTGCTCTTCGGCAATCTGATCGGAACCCTCGCCGCTGAAGAGTCGGTTGTTGGCCGTGTAGGTTCCCGACGACGGATCGTGAACGGGAATGGGAACGCCTTTCGGGATGTCGGGGTCCGATCCGTCACTGACCTGATACCCTAAAGCCTCGAGCGTCATGGCCTCGGCGTGCATGTCGGCAAAAACCACGTTGGCCTGATTTTTGTGGCGGGGCTCGACCGGTGAATAGGAATAGATGTTCTCATCCAGGCCGTCGAGGTCGTAACCCGGAAATCCTTGCGGATCAAAGAGGCTCGTACGCGGGCCGAACTTCCGCGCGCGGACCTCGGTCGCCATGCGCGGCGGGTCGAGCGTAAACGAATGCAGTCCGTGACGCCTCCCCGCGCCGCGGCTGTCGGCCACCACGACCGTCTTTCCCGGGTTGCGAATCAGTTGACGTCCGACGGCGAAGTTGTCCCACCGCCCCGGCGTGTCTTCCTGATACGCGTTACCGAGGTACTGGTAGTTGTAGCCGTAGGCGCCGTCGCGAATGCTGCGGGCAAACGCTTCGTCAGTGAGCATGGGGCAGGTAAACAGATCGTTCGTTATCTGCATTGCTCCGCTGCCGAGGCTGCCGTCGTAGAAAAACCCCTGCGTATCGATGGCCGTGGTGAAAGGACGGGGATCAATCACCGGACCGGCATCCGATTCGAGAAACCACTGCCAGCGCGGCCCGGCACGGTGATCGGCGTTAACGTAAAACTCCTCGGGCGGCGACGAGGCGCTGCGTAGCTCCAGCCGAACCGGCGGGAACCGCGAGTCGTTCTCATCCAGATAGATCGCGAACAGGTTGCCGATGCCCTTGAGGTGCGTGAGGCAGAAGTTTGCCTTGGCGGCTTGGCGGGCCGACGACAGCGACGGGAGGAGAATAGCCAGCAGCAACGCGATGATCGAGATCACCGTCAGTAGCTCGATAAGGGTGAACGCGGACGATCGGCGTGCTCCGCCGCGTCGCGACCGTCTCTTTCGTATGGCGCGCATCAGGTCATGGTATCCCCGCAGACGTGTCCTGTCACGCGCAGCCGGACGGGCCATGGTCTCGCCGCTTCGAGCTTGCCCGGACGCGCCCGGCGTGCTATGAATCGGTCGCCAACTATGGAACTCATCGTTGCCTACAGGAGTCCGAGTCCGATGCTGAAAAACGTTTACATCGCGGGCGGCGTGCGTACGCCCTTTGGGTCATTTAACGGATCGCTCTCGTCGCTGACCGCGGCCGAGCTTGGGGGCATTGCCATCCGCAACGCCGTCGAGCGCGCGGGCGTCGACGCGAAGGAAGTCGACGAGGTTCTGTTCGGCAACGTCATCGGCGCCGGCCAGGGGCAAAACGTGGCCCGGCAGGCGGCGCGGGCGGGTGGGCTCGGCGTCGGTGTCGGGGCGACGACGGTCAGCAAGGTCTGCGGGTCGGGCATGAGGGCCGTGATCCTGGCGGCCCAGGCGATTCAGTGCGGCGACGCGCACCTGATCGTCGCGGGCGGTACCGAGAGCATGAGCAACGCTCCCTATCTGTTGCCCAAGGCGCGGACCGGCTATCGCATGGGCGACGGCAAACTGATCGACGCAATGATCCGTGACGGATTGTGGGACGTCTACACCGATCAGCACATGGGACACTGCGGTGATCTCTGTGCCCGCAAGTACGATTTCACCCGCGAGCAGCAGGACACTTACTCGATCGAGAGCTATGAGCGGGCGATCGCGGCCTGGGACGACGGCTTCTTGGCCGGAGAGGTCGTGCCGGTCGAGGTCAAGAGCCGGCGCGAGACGATCACGGTCGATCGCGACGAGGACGTCAAGAAATTCGCGGGAGAAGAGAAGCTACGCTCGCTGCGACCGGCCTTCGGCAAAGAGAGCATGGTCACGGCCGGCAACGCCTCGGGCATCAGCGACGGGGCGGCCGCCATGGTCGTCTTCGACGACGACAAGAAAAACGCTTTGGGCATCAAGCCGGCCGGGCGAATTCTCGGCCACGCCAACGCGGCCATGGAGTCGGAGTGGTTCACGATTGCTCCGATCCACGCGATCCGCCGGCTGTGCGACAAGCTCGGCCGGCAAGCCGGCTATGCCGGCATCAAACCGACCGACGTGGACCTGTTAGAGATCAACGAGGCGTTTGCGGTGGTGGCGATGGTGGCGATCAAAGAGCTGGGCATCGAGCGATCGCGCGTTAACGTGGCCGGCGGCGCCGTAGCCATAGGCCACCCCATCGGCGCAACCGGCGCCCGCATCATCACCACGCTTCTCCGCTCGCTTGAGCGCCAAGACAAGAAGCTCGGCATCGCCTGCGTGTGCATAGGCGGCGGCGAGGCCAGCGCCATCGCGGTGGAGCGCTGCTAGGTAACTTCGATCGTGTCGCCGCCGATTTCGCTATTTGCACGGGTCGCCCACGGTGAACGGGTACGCTTGCCCGGAAAAGGCCCGTAGGGCATGAATGGCATCGCTGATATTGATGACGAGGTCGGGCGTCTGCGGTTCCAAGTCGGCCCTGACCTTCGCGATCGCCCCGGGCGCGTTGGAGAACTTATTGATGATGGCCAGCGCATCAATAATATCGATCGCCCCATTCGGGGCGGCGCACGGGTTGGCCGAGCAGTCCTCGACGGTGTCACCCCATCGTGCCGTCTGAATCTCCGACGGCAGAGAATAACTACTTTCCTCAATGAGTGCGCATCCGCCATCGATGATCTGAACGCTATACGTGCCGCCGGGGACAATCCCTGCGCCGTAGACATGTATGACTTCGTCCACACTCCTGTCGGCGTAGAACGGTTTACAGACAAGTCTGGCGGCCATGAACGTGGGAGCCTCCGGAGCATCCGACGGCGCCACGGAACTGGATTGCTCAGACACCTCGAATGCTTCGCCCACCCACATGGTCCGTCCGTTGACCGTGTCGTGAGGCGGTGGAAGTTGGGAACTCGTCACGCGGATAGCCGAAAGCCGCCCCGGGTTTCCCGGCTGGATCGACAAGAAGCGGCCAGTCGCGAAGGCGCTCGATGCCCGGCTAGCGGTTAAGAGGGAAGCGCAATCGCACGGCGGATCCTGTTCGGTAGCCGACGGAAGGACCGACCCTTCGCACGTGTCGAGCAAACCGTTACCGTTGCAGTCGGTGCCGGTAATGGCAAAGGTGAGTCCGGTCTCGCCGCCCGCGACTGCAATCTGTCCTGCGATCTGGACGGAGCTGCCAATTCGTGCACCGCCAAACACTCCAAGACCGATGCCGACGAACTTCGTCTCCAGCGACCAATTGCCGTCCGAAAGCCGATAGGAATAAACCGCGCCGCGCTCTCGAACAAAGCTATTGCCTTCCCCAGGCGCACCTACGATGATACGGTCGTCTTGCAAAGCGACGCTTGCACCGAAATCGCCGCCAAGTGCCGTCAGTTTCGCTTCTTGAATCCAAGCTCCATCACTGCGATGAAAGACATAAGCGGCACCACGATTCTTCACACCCACGACAATTCGAGACCCATCAAGAGATAACGCAGACCCAAAACGATCGGCATAGTTCGCGTCTGCGGCGACCAACACCGACTCGCCAATCCATGAGCTACCGTTGAAACTGTAGACGCGGACCTCGCCGCAGTTCCCACCTGCATCGCAGGATGCGCCGGTTATGCCGATAGCCAATGTATCGCCGTCGATCACAATCGATCCGGCTTGGGCAACGGTGATCGGTGGTCCGCTCAGAACCCACGTGCCGTTGACATATCGGTATATCCGAGCACCAACGTAGCGGCTACGGACCACCAGATCGTCGCCATTGAACGCGACGGAACCACCAAAAAAGTCGCGTACGCCGCCGTTCGGATTGGTTAACGTCGCCTCCAAGACCCAACTGGAACCGTCAAACCGATAGACGTAGACCGCACCACAATAGGGGCCAGCCGCGCAGTCGGTGTGTGATGCGCCCACGACAGCCACGTCTCCGAGCAGTGTGCCGACGAGCCCGAAACCAGTGTCATCGGACTCGTCATCGGGGAATAGCTGCTGCACTACGTCCCAGGATGTTCCGTTCCAATGAAGTATGTTGGCTGCTTCTATCGCATTGGTGCCAGACGTCCTGGCGTCGGCGAGAGCCATGCCTGCGTCGATGGAAAGGACGTGGCGCACTAGCGGATCCTCCCCCAGCGTTCCAGGCTCCGGGTTCAGACGGCACTGAGCTTGAGCCTTCTGACCGCCGGTAAGGAACGATGTTACCAGGATCGAGACGAACATTAAGGCATGACGACGTTGCATGATCAAGTCCTCCGAAGACGAAACGAAACGTTTTCGCGAACCGCGGGCAGGCAGCCTGAAGCGGCAAACCTGTAATGAATCAGAGAGACGTGTGACACCAAACGACACTTCCGGCGCCGGCGGAAAACTTCAGGATACGCATTCTGTCTCAGCATGACCCTGCTCGCGAGTGTATTGTACGCGATTCTCCATTCGGAATGCAACGGGTTTCCCGTGCCGAAAATAGACTTTTTCTCGAAACGATGCGCCAAATCACGCGATTCGGACAGAATTGGCCAAGAGAGGCGGGGCGGGCTGCCCTTGCCGCGCGCTGCTACAGGGCGGGACTTGAACCTGTGGTTACGGCCGGTCGTAATCCGAATCAGTTCGCTTTGGTGTGGGCGCGGCAACTTGCTCGCGCAGCCATCGCTTCACGGCCTTGGGCGGCTTGGCCAGGCGCCAGTTGTCTTGCTCTTTCGCGATGATCCAAACGACGCCACGGAGGGGCTCGCGTTGTTCGGAAGGATGGGCGGCGTCGAACGAGAAATCGGCCAGGAGGGCATAGGACGCGTCGCCGGCCGGCCCCGGCGCGCCGGGGTCGCCGCCCAGCAAGCTGGGTTTGCCAGTGGTCAAGATGATCCGCCGAAGCGCTCGGAGCTGAATATCGGTGACGCCGTGCCAGCGCCGCTCATAGTCGCCGCGCGATAGTGGTTCCTCCTTCATGCTCCAAAGAAGGCGGTACGGTTCGTAGTCGCCGCCGGCGATCCCGACCAGTGCGCGTTCGACAAACGCACTGACGGACGCATCGTCAACACGCAACTCCTGCGGAAAAGACAATCGCGGACGACGCGCGTCGGATTCGGCGGTGATCGCTGCGGTCGGTAATGGCGATGGATTGGCCACATCCGCCCGTTCGCACGCCCCGGCCCACAGAGCCGCGAGGCCGAGGACGATCACGTTCGACATATCGCGCGAAGTGGTTTTCTTGTGATCGAACATAATGAAACGTGCATGTGGGACGGTGATTCCGCGTGGATGATACGGCGAGGCGCGTGGTCTGTCACGGGACATAAGGAAGGCCCGGCGGGGTACACCGGGCCTTTGAGTACCGTCCAAGGGGGGTTGGACGGTGAGGAAACTGGTTGTGCCTGCCATTATAACCTAACTCACGAAGGAAAGGAAAGGGGTGCCGCACCGTGAGCACGCCGCGCCCGGAACGCCTCGTAAGAAGGGCGGCCTCAGACACTCGAAACCCGCCATGGCGCTGGGCGAGAGCACCGATTTGACGGAAAGAGTTTTCGCACAAACTTGTCCGCCGGGCCGTCACTCTCGCTGCTGAGCCTCCAATTGACACTTTGTAGTGGTCTCGTATAGTGACGCCGCCCGTGAGTTCCCTTCGATCCGTGCGGCGTGGCGCGATCTTGGCGACAAAGCGGGCTCGTCCCGTACACCGTGTCGCCGTGGGGCTCTGATGGACCCATCTGGTCGGAGTCTTTGTTGAGATAGGCGGACTGCGGTGGCGAGGAAACTCGGACCTCTTCTGTTCAACCGGGCACAACCGAAGATGCTTTTCTCGCGAAGGATCGGGGCCGTTCTCCTGTTTGCCTGCCTCGGCGCAGCGACTCGAAGCAGCGCCGGGTCCCCGATCGGACCCACCCCGCCCCTATCCGACCCGGTCGAGGTGAGCCTGCTCCCGAGCGGGATCTCCGGCCTTCGCGTCACGCTAAACGCTTCCAAGGCGTTTCTCTTCAAGGAGGATGACGGTGCCGATACTCTGCATTTCCTTGGCGATTTCGTCCTGTCCATCGGGGAGCATGGCGACCAGATGCTCAGCATCCGAGAGGCCGTCGTCTGGATAACCCATGCCGGTACCGGTAGCCGGGCCTACCGAAGGATCCGCGTTTTGCTCTGGCGAGACGCGAGGATTCAGGAGATCGGAGGAACCGTCACGACGGGTCCGGTGCTCTTTATCACGCTCAACACCTCCGGCGAAATCCGGGTCGAGGTAGACGACGTGGCCTACCGCCCGTTTTCCGAGAGCCCGGCCTACCAGCGGGGGCGCGAGATTCGTCAGGCTCTTACCCGTGATGATGGACCGACCGTCGCTCGTGGCGAGAACGTCATGCTCGGGATCTTCGATCCGGGCATTCGCGCCGACGGAAGCGAAGGAATCAAGAAACGTCCCGCGGTTCAGATGCGATCCGACGGAACGTTGAGGACGAGCGAGATCGAGCCGGGGCGCAAGGTGCTGACGATCACGGGTGGCGTACACATCACACGCGGCACGGCGGGCACCCGTGAATACCTGGAGATTCGTGCGGATTCGATCGTGACGTTCCTTCCGCGCACCGACGCCTATGGCACGCCAAGATCCGTGCCCGCTACGGTGAGCGGTTTGGCCCCGAGGCGAACGAATCCGGTCGACGACGCGCCGGCACCCAAAGCCGGGACCCGAGCCATGATGGCAGGCCTCGAGAACATCGACATCGAGTCGGCCTATCTCGAAGGCGACGTCCTGCTCTCGCTGGGTGCGAACCAGGTGCGCGCGTCTCGACTCTACTATGATTTTTTTGAAGACCGTGCCTTGATTCTGGATGCGGTCGTTCACACCATGCTGGCGGATCGGAACATTCCGCTCTACTTGCGTGCGAGCGAAATCAGGCAGCTCTCGCCGCGCGAGTTCACGGCCACAGACGCCATCTTGACCACGAGTGAGTTCTACACCCCGCATTACCACGTGGGCGCGCGTCGGATCGAACTGGCGAACCTGACGCCGACCGACCCGGCGGGGCGACTCAAGGGGCTTATGACAGGTCGATTCCGAATTGAGGGCGGCACGCTGAACATCGGCGGTCGACCGATCATGCTGCTTCCGCACATTCGCGGCACGATCGATACGAGCGAGACGGCCCTTCAGGCTTTGCAGGTCGGGTTTAGCAGACGATTCGGCGCCGGACTCGAGACGAAATGGGGCCTGTTCAACGTGCTGGGGTTGGAAACGCCTGACGGGTTCAAGGCAAACCTCGGCCTCGACTATTACAGCGAGCGCGGACCTGCGTTCGGGGTCAACGCGAAATACGAACGCGACAGGTACTTTGGGCTGCTGCGCAGCTATGTTCTCAGCGATGACGGTATCGACTTCCTCGGGCGGCGGCGCGAGCGACCCTCGCCAAGGGACGTTCGCGGGCGGATCCTCTTCCGGCATCGCCAATACCTCAGCGAGGACTGGCAGCTGACGCTCGAAGCCTCGTACATTTCAGACAGCGGCTTTCTCGAGGAGTTTTTCGAGTCCGAGTTCGACAAGAGCAAGGAGCAGGAAACGCTCCTCTATCTGAAAAAGCAGCGAGACAACACCGCCCTGACCGTCCTGGTTCAGCCCCGCGTGCTGGACTTCGTTACACAGACCGAGCACCTGCCCGATATCAGCTACCATGTGATCGGTGAGTCACTCGCTGACCGTGTAAGCTGGTACAGCGAGAATCGCGCCGGCGTGGTTCGGTTTCGTCCGGCCGATGAAGACCTGTTCGGCATCCCGCGAGGCGGCATTCGTGGCGGATCCGGATCCAGCGCGCGGGTCGACACGCGCCAGGAGCTCACCTGGCAAGCGGATCTCGGTCCGATCCGTGTCGTTCCGTTCGTATCGGTGCGGGCCTCCGCCTGGGACGACACGCGAACCACCGGCGGACTTGGGCGGACGTTCGGCACGGGCGGTGTGCGGGCCAGCCTGTACCTGTACAACGACGTC
>JADFRH010000070.1 GCA_022561415.1 Planctomycetota bacterium | reverse complement strand
GGAGAACGACGTCTGGTACGACTGGACCGCGCCGGCCACCGGGCGCGTGTCGGCCGAAACGTGCGATGGGCTCAGTACGCCCGACACCTCGTTGGTTCTTTACAACGGGTGCGATTGCCCGGCCGAGTTCGGCAACGAGCTGGCCTGCAGCGAGACCGAAGTGACCGGCGATTGCCTCCTCGGCTCCAGGGTCACGGCGCGCGTACAGGGCGGACGGTGCTACAAATTCCGACTCGGCGGTAACTTCGGCGGTACGCCGTCGGGTACGCTGAGCATCGATTTCGCGCCGTGTCCACCCGGGCCGATCACGGCCGTCGATCCTCCGAATTTTGCGATCGACGCACGCGCTCCGCTCGATCCGCTTACGCAGCTACCGCTGGGGATTGACTCGTTCACGATCAAGTGGACGGGCGGCACCGGCGGAACTACGGATAAGTTCTGCTATTCCTACTGCGAGACCCTTGTCGATGGGTTCGCCCCGAACGACATCTTCGGGCCCATTACGAATCATGGAGACGACACGTTCACCGTGAACCTGGCGAGACCGCTCGCGCCGGGCGCCTTCGGCACGCTGACCGCAAAACATGGCGACGACACGACGTCGCAAGTTTCTGTGATCTCTTTGCCAGGTGACGCCGACAGGTCCGCCTCGGTCGACATGGCCGATCTCGACTTCCTGGTAACCGGATTGAACGGGTCCGATACGTTCAACAAGTACCGCCACGACATGGATCACAGCGGTGCGTTCACACCGCGGGACTTGCTCAGATGGCTGGACCTCGCCAGCGGCCTGCCCGGTGCGTTCGATCCATGGCTAAGCGCGCCGTTGCCGTCATGCGATCCCTGCTGCCCAAGCGAAGGATGCATTGGAATGGAAGGTTCGTGCTTGGAGGGCCATAACGGGATATGCGTCGGCGGCACCCACGACGGCGAGCCCTGCGACCCCGGCGCCACCGACCAATGTGGCGGCTGGATAGGGGGGAAGTGGGGATCGTGCTCGGGCACGCCGGGCTGCGCAGACCCAGGCTGTTGCACACAGGTTTGCGAGATTAAGGTTGGCTGTTGCTCAAGTCACTGGAGTCAGTCGTGCGCCAACATTGCTCTTCAAATATGTAAATGACTCAAACTGACGGAGCGTCACCCGCCCGACAGTTCATGCGCACCCTATCGCCGACGCGTCGTTTTTCTTGTCGGCCTTCCGCGCGGCTTCTTTTCGGGCGGTACGGGTAGCACGTTGACCGCGCGGCCACGGTCGTCTTCGCAGGCGCATTCGATCCGGTCGCTGGCGAAGTCCGGGTTGCCGTTGACGATGATGCTCTTGCCCGTCTCGGTCTCGATCTCGTTGAGCTGGACCCGCTTGGTGTTGAGAATCTCGAAGGCCGTGGCGCCGGCGACCGTCACGGTGATTTTCGTAACCTGGGGGTGATGGGCCGCGAGCTGGATGAGACGCATCGCGTCGAGGGCAACCGACTCCGGCGCCTTCATCATACCCGAGCCCTTGCAGTGCGGGCAGTCCGAGTAGGCATTGCGCTTGAGCGAAGGCCCCTGGCGCTGGCGCGTCATCTCGATGAGCCCGAACGCGCTGATTCGCAGAATCTTCGCCCGCTCCTTGTGATCTTTCAGCGCGGCCTTGAGCACGCGCTCCACCTCCCGCTTGTTGCGATCGAGACGCATGTCGATGAAGTCGCAAACGATCAGGCCGCCCAAGTCGCGAAGACGTAGCTGCCGTGCGATTTCCGGAGCGGCCTCGAGGTTCGTCTGGTAGGCGGTCTCTTCCGCATCGTCGGAGGGACGTGATCGGCCGCTGTTGACGTCGATCGTGACCATCGCCTCGGTCGTGTCGATGACCAGCGATCCGCCCGACGGCAGGGGCACATGCCGCATGTTGATGAGCTGGATCTCCGCCTCGATCCCGAACTGGTGAAACAGGGGCTTGCGATCGCTGTAGAGTTCGACGGCGGCCTTGCTGCGCGGCATGGCGAGCTGAAGGAATTCCTGGGCTTTGACGGCCGTCTCCGCATCGTCCACGACGATACGATGGAAATCCGTCGTGTACACGTCCCGAATGGTGCGGGTGACGAGGTCGGATTCCTGATAGAGCTCGGCCGGCGAATTCAGTTCTTTGACGCGACTGGTGACGGTCTTCCACAAGCGCGTGAGATAGTTCAGATCGCGCTGGAGGTCGCGTTTGGGACGTCCGAGGCCGGCCGTTCGCAGGATGAACCCGACGCCGGTGGGAAGGTCCAGCTCCTTGAGCAGATCACGCATCGTGCGGCGCTCGGCGTCGTCCTCGATTTTGCGTGAGACTCCATGCCGATTCATTCCCGGCATCATGACCAGAAACCGCCCGGGGATGGAAAGATAACTGGTGAGGGTCGGACCCTTCGTGCCGACGCCCTCGCGGATGACCTGGACGATCACTTCCTGGCCGCGACGCAGACAGTCCTGGATCGGTGGGCGCGTGTGGCGCGGCATTTTACGACCGACCCGCTCCATTTCACCGTCGTGCTCGGGAAAATACTGCGGTTGCAGGTCGGAGATGTGCAGGAAACCGTTTTGTTGCAGCCCGAAATCGATGAACGCCGCCTGAATACTCGCCTCGACGTTGGTGACGCGCCCCTTGTAGATATTGCCGATGTGCGAGGCCGTCGAGGCACGCTCGATGAACAATTCTTCCAGTCGCCCCTTGTGAACCACCGCCACGCGGCACTCCTCCTGACCGGACACGTTGATGAGCATCACGCGTCCGGTTCGGGCATCCCCCATGGCACGTACGAGATCGACAGGCTCGGTTTGCGGTCGAGTCGTCTTCGACGCGTCGTCCGGTTTGGGTTCGACGGAAGCCGCTCGCTTGTCGGTCGCCTTGCGTGATCCAGACGGGCGCGATGGACGAGTTCGCGTCGGTAGTTCGGCCCCCTGCTTCGGCTCCGGCTTGCGCGGCTCCGCAGACTCGCGTGGTGGCCCGGCGTCGCTCTGCTCGACCGCCTGTGCCTCATCCGTCGCGTTCGCTTCACGCGTCCTGCCGGAAACACGTCGCCCGCCGCGACGCCTGCCGCGGCCCCGCGATGTTGCCTTGGTCTCATCCCGAGGCGCGGCGGGCGAGGTCGCGTTTCCGCTCTTTGGAGCGGAGCCCGACGGCCGGCCACTCTTGGGAGAGGGCGAGCGCGTTGCCTTCTTGTTCGATCGGCCCGAAGCGGGCTGAGCGGGTTGATGCTTCGCGGCGGGCCTCGCCGTTGTTTCTTGAGTGGCGGCCGCTCGCGCCGTTTCCCTGAACCGGACCCGATCCTCCATCGCACGCTTGGCGGCAATGGCGTGAGGATTGCCGGTCGTCGACAGTTCCGCCACGTCGACCTGAGCCACGCTCTGCGTATGCGTCGACTCCGCCGACGTCTTTGGGGCTTGGGTTACCTCCATGTCTTGTTTCGGTAGCTCCTTTCTTTTTCGCCGAACGGCTTTGGGTCGTTTGGGGGCTGGCTGGCTTTGCTTTTCTGTCATCGGGAAGAAGACCTAGTCTTTCTGCGCATGCCACTCCACCGCTGTGCGCCGGATTCCAAACGCGACCGCTTCCGTGTCGAAACCGAGTATCGCCGCGACTTCGCGGGGTCGGGCCGTGCCCGCTGCCGTGACCCGCAGCGTAAACGAGACGGCGTCAACTTCCATTCTCGCCTTAACAAGAAACGACCGAACATCGATTCGTCGTGATTCCTTCCCCCCAGGCGTCTCTCGGTCAATATACAGGATATCCGCCTGCATGACATACTCGATTCGCTGGGTCACCCTCGAAACGATCTCGGGTGACCAGACCTGCCCACTTGGCGGTTCGATCCGGTAGCGAACCAGGTCCGGAACGAAACGATCGCCTGATTCGACTCGATTCGCACTGGAGAGATGAAGATCGCGCGGCATTTGGTCGTTGAGCCGTCGTCGCGCGTCCTGGCCATCGATCGGTTGATCGAACTCGACGACAATAACCTCGGCCTCCGAGGCGACGCCCACCGGACGAGGCAGGGGCAGTGACAGACGTGGATGAGGATTGAATCCTTCCGTGTACCGCACCGGCAGAGAAGCCCGCGCCAAAGCGCGTTGAAAAACGCGTATCGTGTCACGATGGGAAATAAACCGCAGATCACCGGTTACACTGAATGCAAACGCCCATGTTTCACGTACCGGTGTGTCGGGAACGGGTCGGTCGCCGCAGTCCTGTTCGGATTCGACTGACATCGTGTCGCTTTGCATGTTATCTCAGGTCCGTCATTCGACCTAGATCGGATCGTCCGGGAGTAGCTTTCTCGTCTCGTCGCGCAAATAGTTCGTGACCTGCCGATCGGTCTCGAAGGTCAGCGCGCGACGCGCGACGCGCTGCGCCTGACTGACGGAAACCAAACGGATCAGTTTCTTGACCTCGGGGATATTCGCAGGCGCCATGGAGAAACTCCGCAGCCCGATCCCCAGTAGGAACAAGGTGTAGATCGGCTGACCGGCCATCTCCCCGCACAGACTGCAATCCACCTTCGACTGAGCGCACGTTTTCACGACGTCGCGCAGTGCGCGTAACAGGGCCGGGCTCGATGCCGTGTAGAACTGCGAGACACGTTCGTTGCCTCGGTCGACGGCAAGCAGGTATTGAATCAGATCGTTCGTGCCGATGCTGATGAAGTCCACCTCGCGGCAAAACTCCTTGACCTGAATCGCCGCGGCCGGCGTCTCGAGCATCATACCGACCTTGATGTCGCCGTCGGCGGGTAACCCGGCCTCCTCGAGATCTTCCCGCGCGTCGTGCAGCGTCATTTTCGCCTGCCGGAACTCCATCATGCTTACGATGAGCGGAAACATGACGCGAACATCGCCGTGTACCGAAGCACGCAGAATCGCCCGAAGCTGATTCTTGAACATGTCGAGGTTTCGAAGGCTGTAGCGAATCGAGCGCAAACCCAGCATGGGATTGCGCTCCTGCTCGTAGCTGCGTTGCTGAGTGTACTTGTCCGCGCCGAGATCGAACGTGCGAATCGTCACCGGACGCCCCGCCGCGCCGCGGATGGCATCGCAATAGGCCTCGTACTGCTCCTCTTCCGACGGCGCCCCCTCCGGACGAAGGAAGAGGAATTCCGTTCGATACAAACCCACCCCGTCGGATCCCTTGCTGATTCCGACCTGGACCTCATGGGGGAACTCGATGTTGCTGTAGAGGAAAACGCGCTCCCCGTCGCGTGTCTCGGAAGGTAGATTGCGCAGCCCGTCGAGTTCGTCAGACAGACGTGAGTAAGCGGCCTCGCGGCGGCGGTAGTCTTCCAGCGTGGACTCGTTCGGATTGACGATGACGAGTTGATTGGTCCCATCGACGATGACCAGATCGCCGCCGCTGATGCGCGTCGAAACGTCGCCCAAACCGATGACCCCGGGGGATCCCCATGACCGCAGCAGAATGGCGGTGTGAGAGGTGGCCGCACCCGCGTCCAGCGCGACGCCGCACACCTTGGTCTCCGAGAGCTGGGCTGTCTGAGTCGGTGTCAGGTCGTGGGCAACGAGAATCACCGGCTTCGTCAGATGGGCCAGATCCTCGCGGCCTTCGCCCAATATGCCGCGCAGCAATCGCCGTTCGATATCCTGCACGTCGCGCATGCGTTCAACGAGAAGCGGGTCGGTCATCTGCATGAAACGATGCTGGTAATTGCGCATCACCGTGCTGGTGGCATAGGCGGCCGACACATGCTTCTCGCGAATGAGATCATCGATGCTCTTACGCAACCCCTCGTCTTTCAGCACGCCGACGTGCCAGGAAAAAACATCGGCGGCGTCTCGACCGAGGTGGGCGTTGAGCGAATCGGACAGGGTGATTAGTTCCTCGATCGATCGCGCGAAAGCATCGGACAACCGCTCGCGCTCGTCGGATACGGCCTCCGCAGGGATGGTTCGATACGGTATTCGGTGCTCTTCCGCCTCGAGCACGACCGCCTCGCCGATGGCGACCCCCGGTGCTACCGATATACCGCGAAGAATTTCCATGATGGTCTTGCGTGGCTCAGAGCCCAACGTTACCGATGCGTGGGGTAGACCATGACCGGTCGTCGACCGTTAACGTGACAATCGGGGAACGCCGGTGATCTCCGCTCGCCGCATTCACGGCAAAGCGGGTCGTTGAGGTGTATCCGGATTGAACCCTGCCTCGACCAGCGCCACCAATGATTCGACTGCCGCGCGGGCATCATCACCACAGACTTCAATCTCGAGCACGCACCCTTCCGTCGCCTCGAGAAGCATCATCTGCATCGCGCTCTTACCGTCCACTTTTCCGCGCCCCCGGGTCTTGTTGGTGACCGATACGGTCGACGAGAATCTCGACGCCAGATCGACAAAGCTCATCACCGGGCGCGCGTGCAGGCCCTCCTTGTTGGGAACGACAACCTCACGTACCACCGCCACGGGATCGCCGCCCAATCTTGCCCTGCCTTTCGCCAAACCCTTGAGCTGTCGGAACAACCACGTGTCTTCTTTTGGCGCTACTCGCCCTGTTGATCGTCCGAGTCGGCGATCACTTCGAGAATCGCTTCGGACGTCTCGGCCTGGCGCAGGAAGCGCCGGAATCTCTCCTGCTGAAGGTATCGAAATATCTTTTCCATGGCCGCGAGGTGTTCTTCCGGCGCCGAGGCGGGGCTCAGCAGCATGACCACGGTGTAGACCGGCGCACGATCCAACGCCGCGAAGTCTACGCCGGCACTGACCCGGCCGATCGTCGCGGTCATCTTCTTGATGCGGGCATGCTTCACGTGCGGAACGGCCACGCCCTTGCCGAAGCCGGTGCTGCCCTGGTTTTCCCGGGCAATCGTCGCCCGCGCAACCGTCTCGACATGCTCCGGATCGACCGCACCGTGATCGGCGAGTGATTGGATCAACTCCCGGATCACGCCATTGCGGTCGGTGGCCTGACATTCCGAGATCACCGATGCCGAGCAAATCAGTTCTGAGAATCTCATGGTCAGCTACGAACCTACCCTTCGCGATAATCGAACCAGGAAAGAGCTGCGATCCCGTGGGAAGGCACCCTTGTGTAATTACTCAGACGGTTTTTCTTCTGCCGCGATGTTCTTCGCACCGTGCTTGTGGTTCCGGCGTTTGTCTTTCAGTTTCTTAAGTTGACGTTCGAGACGACCTACGATGACGTCGATCAGGGCAAAGGTGTCCGGACCCGTCTCGCTTGCGACAATCGTGGGCTCACGCTCAACGCGAACGATCATCTCAGCCGAAAACTGCTCTGATTCGTGGTCGAGGATGACTTCGATTTCATGAATCCGGTCGTAGTACCGCGGCAGCTTGCTCGCCTTCTCGTAAATGTACTCGCGAACGTCGTTCGAGACCTCAACATGGCGAGCCGTCACTCGAATCTGCACCAATGAACCTCCGAATGTAGATGCTGTCCACGCCTGCTTCCACCTCGACCCCCGAGGCCCCCCATCCCTGCCGACCGATCGTCATTCCGCTCCGCCGGCGTCCGACCCCGTCGGAAGCGAGGCGCCCGGCTTGATTACGCCGGCGCTGATCGTGAATCGAAGCGCCTCGTCCACCGAAACGTCCAACTCGATCACGTCCTGCCGAGGGATCTGCACGATATAGCCGGTAAACGGCGTCGGCGAACTCGGCACAAACACGGTTACCAGCTCGTCCGCAACCCTCGCTTGAATCTGCTTCAGGGGCGCCCCAGTGCTCAAGCCGATAGACCACACGCCCTTGCGAGGGTACTGCACGGCGACGACGCTGGAAAACCCGACGGTCCGCTCACGCTCAGCGAGCAAGAAATCCGTCACCTGCTTCACGCTCGGGAAGATCGCTCTGATCAACGGAATCCGACGCAGCAAACCCTCCAACGCCCGCCAGGACGCCCGACCGATGAAGCTGGCCAGAAAGAAGCCAACGAAGTATACGAAAACGATCGCGATGACGAAACCCAGAAGGTGGAGTTTGTACTTCGCAAAAGTCACATGCCACAACGCGGAATTCCTGGCGTCCAACGCACGCTGGAGGATTTCCGGCTCGACGTCCGATAACCTGGACCGGGCGGCCAGCCGCTCGTAGTTCTCGATGATCTGATGCTCGATCGTCAGGCGAC
This sequence comes from Planctomycetota bacterium, assembly GCA_022561415.1. The sequence goes on along the minus strand of JADFRH010000070.1, from coordinate 1,301 downwards.
GGCCACGCTCGTCCCACTCATTGAGCGGCTTTCCGTAACGCAGGGAATCCCGATCGGCATGAACCCATCCGGGCGGCGGCTCGTCGCTGACCTTCGAACATATCAGCACGAGCCCTTCGGTCATGAACACGGCCACGTTGTTGTTGACGAGCTGGTATACCCACACCAGGATCGCGAACGTAACCAGCGTGGGCACGAGCACCACAAGCCCACGGAGGAAGAAACGCCGGAAATCATCCACGAACCCTTTGTTGGCCACTTCGATGCAGTCCTATCTCGAAGCCTGGAAAAACGCACCGGACGAGTCCACTGAGGGTGCATATTATTCGCAGGCAGTTTATGCTGCGAGCGGCAGTGTAGGCTTCGAGCGCCGCACCGTCAACGCTTGTTGTCGCAGCCGCCCACGATAGACTCGCCCCCAATGCTCATACAAGTTCACGCCCAGGAGAAGCCGGCCGTTCGTAGACGCACGATTGCCGCAGCGATCGCTTTGCTGGCCGTTTCGACCGGCCTGGCAGCGTCGCTGACGCGGGAGTCCAAGAGCACGCGGACGGGGCTCGTCATCGCACCTCGTGGGTGGTCCATCTCGGTTCGCCCGCCGCCCGGCTCGGTTGCGATGTCTCTGCGGCCGGGCTCCGGACGAGGATTCGAGCTGCTGTTTTCGACGTCCACAGACGCCCTTGCGCGAATGGTAGTCCTTCGCCTCGAACAGCCGGCAGGAGTCGACCTGCAAACCGCGGCCGAGGGCGTGTTGCTGTCGCTCGCACAACCTCGGCCGCACACCGTGGGGAACCTACCCGTGGTGTGGCACGACAAGGTGCTTGGAGGCTACGAGGCCGTCGAGATTTGGGATCCTGGAGCGGGCGTCGCCGTTCGGGTCGCCAGGGTACAAAGCGGTGAGCTATACGCGGTAGCGCTGGTTATCGAGGCCTCGCGGATTGATCCGGGCACCTACGACGTTTTCGAGCGGTTCTGTTATTCGATCGAGGATCTGTCCCGATAGCCGATCGTACGATGAACTCGCTCCCGCATGATCGACGGCGTCCCTTCGCCGTACTCTTCCACCCGTTCCGATTCGCGGTTACCCTCGGGGTGGTCTGATTCGGGCGCGACGTGCAACTCAGAGACCCATCGCGATGACTGATCGAGCCGGAACCCAACGCGATTCACAGGTCGCCCGTCGGCGCCGCGCGGTTTCTTTGGTCGAAGTGCTTATCGTCGTCGGAATCGTCCTTCTGCTCTTTGCCATGTTGTTTCCCGGCCTTGCCCACGCTCGCGAGAGCGCCCGGCGCGTGATGTGC
>JADFRH010000069.1 GCA_022561415.1 Planctomycetota bacterium | reverse complement strand
TGTTTCTACCCGAAAGGCGTCGCAGTCTTCCTGCCGCCCGGGTCTGCCTGTACGATTACACTGCGGCCCTTGGTGGGCGAGGCCGTCACGCTGCAGATGGCGCCTGAGGATCCCGTACAATGGAAGCAGGCCGGAGGCGGCGAAATATCCCTGCTCAAGCACGCTGCCGCTTTTCAGGCGCCCGCCAGGGCCGGGCTCTACTGGCTGGCCGGGCCTTCCGGCGACGCTCCCCGCTGGCGGATCCCGCTCGTGGTCATGACCCGGGCCCGGCTTCAACCGCTCTCTCGCAACGGCGGCACGCGGGTAACGGTGGAAGGCACGCTGATCGGCGACTACCGCGACCCGCTGCAGTCCTCCTCGAAGCGGGTCCGCAAGCACCGCGAGCGCTACCGGCCGCCGCGCTACTTCGTCCGCATGACGCCCGGGCTGATGGACCTGCCCGTCAGCCGCTACGCCCGGATCGCGGAGATCGTTGCGCGCGTCGTTACACGCCCGGAGACCGCGCCTCGTTCCTTTTCCGATCGACTGGATCGAGTTCTGACGCACAGGATCGTGGGCACTATGGTTCTGGCCGTGCTGATGGCGGCCTGCTTTCAATCGATCTACAGCTGGTCAGCGCCCTTGATCGACACCATCGACGGGGCGCTGGGCCTGCTCGGTACGCTGGTGGCCCAGCGGATGCCGGAGGGTCCGCTTCAAAGCATGTTGGTCGATGGCGTGATCGCCGGCGTCGGCGCGGTGTTGATCTTTCTACCTCAGATAGTGATTCTCTTTCTGTTTCTGGCGATCATCGAAGACTGCGGCTACATGGCCCGCGCCGCGTTTCTTCTCGATCGCTGGATGGGCATGATCGGGCTCAGCGGCAAGTCCTTTGTCCCGCTTCTCTCGTCATTCGCCTGCGCCATTCCAGGCATCATGGCCACCCGCACCATCGAAGATCGTAACGATCGCTTCGTGACGATCCTGATCGCCCCGCTCATGAGCTGCAGCGCCCGGCTGCCGGTCTACATGCTGCTGATCGCCGCTTTCATACCCGCGACGCCGCTGCTCGGCGGTCTGGTCACGAGCCAGGTTCTCGTGTTGTTTGCCTTGTACGGCGTCGGCACGGTCGTCGCGATTCTCGTGGCGCTGGTGCTCAAGCGAACCGTACTCAAAGGCGAGTCGGCGCCGTTTCTCATGGAACTACCGAAGTTCAAATGGCCCTCGACGCGCACCGTGCTCTACCGCGCCTATGAACAGGGTCGCGAATTCATGGTCTCGGCCGGTACGATCATCTTTGCCGTAGCGATCGTCATCTGGGCGCTGGGGTACTACCCGCATTCCGCAACCATCGCGCAGCAATACGAAGCGCAACGTGTTGAAGCACACCGGGAACACGCAACCCAGTCGGGGGCGGGCGACAAGGCAACGGCCGCGCCTTTGGCTGAATTGAATCAGGAACTGGAACGCCGTCTAACCCAAATCGATCGAGAAGAGGCAGGCGCCTTCCTGGAGCAGAGTGTACTCGGGCGGATGGGGCGCTGGATCGAACCCATCGTAGAACCGCTGGGATGGGACTGGCGTATCGGGACGGCCGCGATCGCCGCATTCCCCGCCCGCGAGGTGGTCATCGCCACCATGGGCACGATTTACAACCTCGGCGCGGAACACGACGAGAACTCGGTCGGACTCCGCAGCAAGCTGCAAAACGCCACCTGGCCCGACGGGCGCCCGGTCTTCAATATTCCCGTCGCCCTGTCGATCATGGTGTTCTTCGCGTTGTGCTGCCAATGCGGGGCCACGCTGGCGGTGATCAAACGCGAAACGCGATCGTGGCGCTGGCCCCTCTTCACGTTTGTGTATATGACCACGCTGGCTTATGTTGGTGCCTTCATCACCTTCCAGGTCGCGTCTCGGTGGGTATAGGAACAGTTGTCGTGGGCGTTCAAGATGTTATCGCGATTGGGGTCGCCGTCGCCGCCGCCCTTTGGGTTCTGCGTGTGTTCACAAGGACGCTCAAAGGCGAAAGCGGCTGCGGGTGCTCCAGCAAACCCGGCGCCGCCAACCAGCCGCCATGCAGCGCCAAACCCCGCACCGGTCTGCGACGGCAGCCTCTCGTTCCGCTTGAGCGCGTCGGTCGACCGGAGTTAACCCAGCCTCCCGATTCCAACCATTAGAACCTACCCAGCGCCGGTCGCAGCCCGCTTCGTTGACCCCCATGCCTGGTCGTCCTAACCTGAGGCCGTTTCAGGAAAAGGTCTGCGCGATGCCTTCGATTTCATTTACGCCCAACATACAACGTCACGTCGCGTGCCCCACGTGCAAGGTAACCGGGCGCACGGTGCGTGACGTGCTGGAGGATTTCTTCCAAGCGAACGAAGTGGCACGCGGTTATGTGCTCGACGACCAGGGCGCGCTGCGCCGACACATGAACATCTTCGTCAACGGCGAGCCGATCGGCGATCGAACCTCGCTGTCCGATCCGGTCTCGGAACGCGATGAAGTTTTCGTCATGCAGGCGCTGTCGGGTGGATAAATACAATTCAAACGTCGAAACGTCGAAACGTCGAAATATCGAAACGTTGAAACGATAGCAGATACCTATGAGTGATCGAATTCTCGTCTCCACGCGAAAGGGTCTCTTTACGATCGAGCGCACCGGCCACGGCGCGACGCCCTGGTCCGTAACGCGCGCGTGCTTCGAAGGCGACAACGTAACCCTGGTCTACCCCGACCACCGTGACGGACACGTCTACGCCGCGCTCGACCACGGACACTTCGGTATCAAGCTGCACCGCTCGAGCGATGGCGGCGTGACCTGGCAGGAGTGCGCTGCGCCGGTCTATCCGAAAATTCCGGAAGGCCGCGAGCCCGATCGCTGCCCGATGGCAGGCATTGAGATTCCCTGGACGCTCAACCTGATCTGGTCGCTGGCCGGCGGCGGCGCGGATGAGCCGGGCGTGCTCTGGTGCGGCACGCTGCCGGGCGGTATGTTTCGTTCGAGCGACCGCGGCGATTCGTGGCAGATGGTCCGCTCGCTCTGGGACCAACCGGATCGAAAACACTGGTTCGGCGGCGGGTACGACTACCCCGGCATTCACTCCATCTGCGTCGACCCGCGCGATGCGCGACATGTGTCCGTCGGCGTCTCCTGCGGCGGCGTCTGGCAGACGCGAGACGCCGGTGAAACCTGGGCGTGCCGCGCGGATGGCATGTGGGCCAACTACATGCCGCCTGAGCGAAAGAACGACCCTACCATTCAAGACCCGCACTGTTTGGTCCAGTGTCAGGGCTCCCCCGACACGCTTTGGGTCCAGCATCACAACGGCGTGTTTCGCTCCACCGACAATGCGGCCAGCTGGTCCGAGATCACCGCGGCCAAGCCGTCGACGTTCGGTTTCGCCGTCGCGGTTCATCCCGTCGACGCGCAAACCGCCTGGCTCGTACCGGCCGTCAGCGATGAGAAACGCATTCCCGTAGACGGCAAGGTCGTGGTCAGTCGCACACGGGATGGAGGCAAGTCATTCGACGTACTCACCAACGGCCTGCCACAAGATTTCGCGTATGACCTCACCTTTCGCCACGCACTCGACATTGACGACTCGGGCGACCGGCTGGCCTTCGGCTCCACCACCGGCTCGGTGTGGGTCACCGAGGATCAGGGCGACACCTGGCAAACCGTCACCACCCAACTACCGCCGGTCTACAGCGTCCGTTTCGGTTGACAGCGTATCGAAAAAAGGGAAATGTTGGTCGCACAGCCGCAACGCCACCCTTTATGCGTGGCTACGAAGTTGCGTACGTACTGTTTGTCGAGGCTCTCCTGGTCGCGACGTGGCGGTCGAGATGGCGATCTTTCGCGAAACAGAACTCCCCCATGCCGAATCGCGATTGGATCGCGTAGGGGCCGAGTTTGGTGCCGGGCTCCATCACTTGCTCTGATCGGCTCCTCGGCGGCGACGGGCCTGAGAGATGAGGCGCTCGCCCAGTTGCTGCGCTTCCTCGAGCCATTCCAGTTTCTTCTCGAATGGAAGCGATGCAAGGCGTAGGAGCTGCCGCTTCTTGTGCTCTTCCCAGCCGCTGTCCCAGCTTCGGTCGGACTGTTCGGTGTTTGCTTTCATGGATGCTTCGCATCCTTGAGCGCACGCAACGCTTCGATGTCGGCCAAGTCTTGCGATCGACCCGCTTGCTGTTTCAGGAGGATGAGGTCTTCCATTCCCAGAAACCTCGCGGCAACGTTCCGGGCGACGTCGAACTCAACGGACGCCTTGTACGCCGCCTCGAAGTCGAGCGGCGACTCAACGAACAGATCGACCTCAGTCGCTGGGTGCTGAGGACTGCTTAGAGAGAAAACGGCCAGCTTTTTTTCGCGAACCCATCGTGCGCGCGTCCGGGCATCCGCGAATTCTTCCATCTCGACGGGAGCGCGCGGGCGGTATCCCAGTGCCTTCAGCGCAGCAAGTGCTCTTTTTGCGTTGTCCTCGTCGAGGTCCAGGATGAGGTCGATGTCTGCTGTGAAACGAAGGTGCCCGTGAGCAACGACAGCCAAACCTCCGGCCACGAGGTACCGAACGGAGGCGTCGTTGAGGGCTTTGACGATGTGTTCAATGCTTTGTTTCCGCATGCTGCACAGTTCTCGATATCCTCGTGCCGGTGCCGAGGCTACTTCGTCAACTGCTCGATCGCTTCGCGGTACTTGGCGGCCGTGTTGGTTACGATCTCGTCCGGTAGCTCCGGACCGGGTGGGGTCTTGTCCCAGCTTCCCGCCTCGACGAGCGTTGTGAGGTAGTTGCGTACGTACTGCTTGTCGAAGCTCTCCTGATCGCGACCCGCTTCGTACCTATCCGCCGGCCAGAACCGCGACGAGTCCGGCGTCAGCACCTCGTCAATCAGCAAGTACTCGCCGTCGAGCAGGCCCCACTCGAACTTGGTGTCCGCGATGATCATCCCCCGCTCTCGGGCGTACGCTGCCGCACGGTTGTAGATGTCGATGCTTCGATCGCGAAGTAGGGTCATGCAGTCGCGCCCCACGCGCTCGCAGGCGTCGTCGAACGAGATGTTCTCGTCGTGGCCCTCGTCCGCCTTGGTGGCCGGCGTGAAGATCGGCTCGCGAAGCCGCTCGCACTGCTTCATGCCGACGGGCAGTTCGATCCCGCAGACCGAGCCGGTGGCCTGATAATCCTTCCAGCCCGAGCCGGCCAGGTACCCACGCACGACACATTCGATCGGCACCACCTCGGTCTTTCGGCAGCGCATGGTGCGCCCGCGAAGCTCATCGAGGTGCGCCTCGAGACCCGGCGGCGCCGTTTCGTCGATCACTTCGATCAGATGATGTGGCACACTGTCCGCGAAGAAGTCGAACCAAAACTCCGACACGCCCGTCAGCATGGCGCCCTTTCCCGGAATCGGCGTGGGCAGCACGACGTCGTACGCGCTAATCCGATCGGTGGCCACAAGCAGAAGCTCGTCGCCCAGATCGTAAATGTCGCGAACCTTCCCGCGTCGAACGGGCAAGCCCGGCAGATGCGTCTCGATGACAACCGGCATGTTATCCGTTTTCATGGAATCCCTCTCCGTAAACCATGGTCGGCGATGTTCCCGTGGAGTCGCCCCGCAAACCGCTCTCGACCTTTTCCTGTGCGAGATACAATCGTACGTGCTGTGGCGTCGATCGGCAAAGTCATCGCAGTCGGCGTCCGCCGTGGGGCTGTGAGAATAGTTGCACGGCGCGGCCGACGGCACTATAGTAGCCGTTCGCTCGGGTTCCTGTTGAACTCGATCCGGCGCGGCGCGTGCGACGGGATCCTTCGTTGTCGATCGCGTCTTGGCGACGCTCTAGCGTGTAAAGGCCGATCATGCTGTCCTTCGCCGTCTATTCGAACGGAAAGCCCGCTACGGATTTTGATCTGTCCGGTTCCTACCTCATCGGCACCGACGACGTGGCCCTGCGCGCCGAGATCAGCTTCCACAAAGGGCTTATCACCTGCAAGACGCGCGCGGCCGGTCCCGCCGGGTTGGCCCTTCTGGTCAACGTTGACGGTGTCGGAACCCTCATGCTCGACACCACCCGGCTGCAGGATCGAGAAAAGCCGTACATCCTCCAAGTAGAACTCGCCCGCGCCCGCTTGATGCGCATCCAGCACAAGCTCGAAGACTGGGGACTGTACGACTTCGCCGGCGCCGAAAAGATCGGTGAACAAGTGATGAGTGCTCGCACAGGGCTGATCCGTGCCCTCCAGGCGGACTCGCCCGAGCAGGCGGCCACCCGGGGCGAGAAGGCGCTGGCCATCGCCGTCAAGGCAAGCGAAGGGCTCGCCAGGTACCACGCCGACCAGTTCCTCTCAAAACGAAAACAGGCCGGCGCATTCAATCGTCGCGTGATGGGCTGCGCCGTAAGAACCGAGCAGCCGACCGAGGCCGTGTGCAAGCGGCTGGCCTCCGCGTTTGACATCGTCTCCGTGCCGATCGTCTGGCGCGATGTCGAGCCGGAGGAGAAGAAGTTTCAATGGGACGCACTCGACCGGTGGGTCGAGGTGCTCTCCAAACACAATCTGGGACTCAGGGCGTCGTCACTCCTGTCCTTCGATGAGCGGCACGTTCCCGATTGGTTGTTCATCTGGGAGCACGACTTCGACACGATTCGCGACCTCGCCTATGAGCACGCCCGCCGCGTGCTCAACCGCTACGGCCAATACATTCAGGTGTGGGACGTCATCAGCGGCATTCACGCCAACAACTGCTTCACCTTCAGCTTCGAGCAGCTCATGGAACTGACGCGCATGACGGCCGCCGTCACCAAGCAGATCTGCCCCAAGAGCACCGCCGTCGTCAACATCGTCGCACCCTGGGGCGAATACTACGCCCGCAACCAGCGCTCGATCCCACCGCTTCTCTACGCGGACATGACCGTGCAGAGTGGCGTGAACTTCGACGCCTTCGGCCTGGAGTTCCGGTTCGGCGCGCCGCGCGACGGCATGTACCTTCGCGACATCTTCCAGATATCGTCGCTGCTCGACGTATTCGTGAAGCTCGGCAAGCCGGTACACATTACGGCCGTGCAGGTGCCGTCGGGCACGAAGGCCTCAGTCGCCAAGGGCAAGCCGGTCGATCCCGAAGGTGGCAGTCGGCACGAACCCTGGAGCGAACAGATCCAAGCCCAATGGCTGCGCGACTTTCTCGACGTCGCACTCAGCAAGCCGGTCGTCGAGTCGGTGTCCTGGTACGGGCTTTGCGATCACAAGGACTCGTTGATTCCCACCGGCGGCCTGTTGACATCGCAACTCAAACCCAAGGCCGCGTACCAGGAGTGGACGAAGACTTGTACCGAGATTCAGGCTGCCGGGAAAAAGTCGAGTCGCGGATCGGCCGCGTAGATCCGGCTTCGAGGATGTGGCACGACGCCGCGGAACGGTGCTGTTTCCTTCAATGGACGCACAACACGACCATTCGACGCTTCCGAGCTCAACCGATACCGCGCCGGACCGGGCGGACGCCGATCGTCTCGTGTTCGTATGCGCTTGCCTCTCGCTCGCCATGGTCGTGCTAGTCGTGCCGCGCATGGGGGGTCATCCGGTTCCGACTTCGCACGATGCCATCCGGTCGGTCGTCGACGCCGACTCGGCTCCCTGGTGGGAACTGACCGTGCTTCCGAGAATAGGCCCCGCGATTGCCGGCGAGATCGTCCGCTACCGCGAGTCGAAGCGAGCCGATGTGTCGGAGCGGGCCGATGAATCGGTGCGGGCCGGAGAGTCGGACGATGCCGGGTCGCGTGTTTTTTCCCAGCCCCGCGATCTCATGCGAGTCCGGGGCATAGGCCCCAAGACCGTGGAGCGCATCAAGGACGATTTGGATTTCGGCGGCGGCTAACGCCCCGTTCTTTGACAGGTGTGGCACCGGCTTCCAGCCAGTGGAAAAGACGCTCGCGCTCGACCGGCGCCAGCGACTGGAACTGCCGACGAAGAAAGGAATCCATCCCCCCGTCGCAGCAGTCCACCAGGGTATCGACGCAGCGCGCCCGCTCGCGCGGATCGGCCCGGCGCAGCCGGTTCACGAACTCTCCCGACGCGATATCGCCGAGTTCGCGCTCCATCGCGTCATCAATGCGGCAGCCGGCTCCTTCGGGATGACACTTCGCGAGGCGGGACAGCTCGACAAACTCCGGATCCCGGCAGATCCGCGCACGAATCGCCCCGGCCAGCTTCTTGTCGCACTGCGCAACGCGCGCGTACGAAGACTTCGTCTCTCGCGCGATCTTGCGCAGCGCCATGCGCGATTCGTCATCGGGAACCAGAAACCGTTCCGTTGCGAGAACGCCCGCGAGCCTGTCGCGATCACCGCGCCGCGACGGACCACTCCCCACGTCAGCCACGGCTGCGTGAACGGCGCGCTCATACTTGTCGCGGAGCCGATCGCCGATCGATTCGCCGGCGCGTTCGTCCGGGTCGTGCGGCCGGTCGGGGAGGTTTCGTTCGACCTCGTCAGGCAGCGATTGAACCCGTGGGCGATGCGTCGCCTCATGCGGCTCGGCGTCGGGTGTGTAGTGCCGCGCTGGTGGCACGTAGACCGTCGCGAACTTGGTCCGCAGCGCGCGGCTGACCGCGTTGTGGATTCGCGGTAGGGCAAACGCGGCGAAGGGAATGCCGCGCTCCCGGCGAAAGCGCACCGCGGCCTGGACCAGCCCGAGGCACCCCTCCTGAAACAGATCGTCCCACTCGCGATCCCGCCGCGGCTGCGCGAGGCTGCCCAGCGACCTGCGAAGATGCACGCCCACCAGCCCGACGTTGTCATGCACCAACCGTCGCTGCTCATCCGTAAGTTCCACCACGTTCGATTCGCCGTCTTTCACCCCGAGACTCCTTTGACATGTGACCTGATTTGACCTGACGGACCGCCCCGCCTGATACCTAACATATACCGAACACATCCGCCGAGTCAAGCCCAGCCACGGACGTTTCGCGGCTTGTTCACACCGGGCAATGAGCCCGGATGTGCATTGAAAGTGTCTAAGAGCCACCAAGGCTTGGCATACGCGACGAAGGTTTGGCATTTTGGCCACGGACAAACGCTCCCTGTGGTTCCCGTCGATGCTTTTCGACGCGAACTGCCGAGAGCGCCTAGGTTGACGCGGGTCGTTACCCGCTGACCATACCGGCGGCCATACGCCGACGGTCTTCGATCTTGGATTGCTCGGACGATTCCTGCTTGAGCCGAGCCTCGACCCACTCCAGGTCGACCGCTTGCACGGTCACCTTGTCATCGTCCGCGAGACCCTGCCGTTTCCGCGCACGTCGTGCGGCGTTCTGCAACAGAATCCGGCACGTCCGGAGCGATCCGTACCCGAGCAGATTGGCCACGTCTCGAAGGTAGTGCGCGGCGTCGGTGCTCAGCCGCAACGGCGGCTCGTCCGAAACGACCAACGAGGACAACACCGGCAGCGC
>JADFRH010000068.1 GCA_022561415.1 Planctomycetota bacterium | reverse complement strand
GCGGGAATCGAAGCCAATGAGGATCGCTGCGCTGAACTGATCGAACGGTCACTGGCGATGTGTACGTCGCTCGCGCCGCTCATCGGTTACGATAAGGCGGCCGCCATCGCGAAAGAGGCCTTCGCCTCCGGCAAGACGGTCCGCGAAGTCGCCACGGATCAGAAGGCCTTGTCGAACCCCGAACTCGATGCTGCATTGGATCCGATGTCGATGACCAAGCCGGGGTGATACAGCCGCAAAGGACCGTAGGCGGGCGTCAACGCAACAAAGCCCGCGGCGTTTAGCGTCGCGGGCTTTATGCGGGTTTTCGGGCCGGTTTGATTGTGAATCTCTCGGTAGAGATCATCGGGCCTTACGCGAACCACCAAAGGACGCCGTTGATCAGTTCCGAACCGTACGCCAGGACTTCGAGGAATATGCTATACATTGGGGTTCTCCTTGTTGCGTTGTCTGTCTTCTTGACGACCACGTCGGTCGTCGTTCACAAGTCAATACGAGGGACGGACCGGATTCTGTCACGGCTTTATGAGTTTCTTCGGCGTCGCGGGGGATCGGTGTCGCCAGACGGAGTGAAGCTCCGAGTGCGCAGCAAAAAGCCCGAAGCGTTGTCGGCTTCGGGCTTTTCGCGGTACTCGGATCGCTGGGGTCTTGCGTGTGTCATCTCGTGTTGCGTATCGCATTAGAACATCGAGGCGATATACCCGGCAGCCCACACGCACCATTCGCAGATCGGCGGAACAAGAGCGATGACCATGAGTGTTCTCCTATTGTTTTCAACTGCTTCGCTTCTGACGACCACGTCGGTCGTCGTTCACAGGTACATACGAGCGACCGGCGAGAGTCTGTCACGCGTTCTTTCTTGATCGGGTACAAGCCCTACGCAGGTGCGACGGCCGATTGCCCCTATCGGACGTGCGTTGGGGGGGTGAAGTACACTCAAGCACAGCGAACAGGGACGGATGTCGACTCGACGCGCAGGTTGGCTGCGGTGGCGATGCGGTGCGTGGACGATGGCGCGTTCCTCAGACCGACAGGGTCTGGTGCGAGCCTATGGACTGGAGCGCCGGGTACGCTTGGACCGCCCGCGTGAGCTCCTGCGCTACCGCTTCGACGCCGTCCAGCGAGAGAAAGGGGCACAACGGAAGCGAGAGCAGTTGATCCGCAAACGCCTCCGTGGTGTCCAGGGATCTGGGAACGATGCATCCGCGAGCAAACGCCACCTGACGATGGATCGGAATCGGATAATGGATCGCCGCTCCGATTCCGTTCTTATGCAGATCGGACAACACGCGATCTCGTTGGGCGCATCGGACCACGAACAGGTGATAGACGTGCTCAACGCCCTCGCGTTCGGTAGGGAGAACCACGTCCACGCCCTCCAGAAGCTCGCAGTATCGTGACGCCAGCCAGCGACGCCGCTCGTTCCAATCGTCGAGGTAGCGCAGCTTGATGCGCAGCACTGCGGCCTGGATGTTGTCCAATCTGCTGTTGTAACCCCGTACGGCATGGCGGTGCTTGACGGTCGAGCCGTAGTTCCGCGCCGACCGACACCACTGGGCCAGACTGTCGTCGTTGGTGACGATCGCACCCCCGTCGCCCATGGCACCGAGATTCTTGGCCGGGTAGAAGCTGAATGCACCGGCCTGCCCCATGCTGCCGCATCGCTTTCCGTTGTAGCGGGCGCCGTGCGCCTGGGCGGCATCCTCCAGGACGATCAGGCCGTGCTCCTCGGCGATTGTGCGGATCGCGTCCATTTCGGCGGGATGTCCGTAAAGGTGAACGGGGACAATGGCTTTCGTTCGCGCAGTGATGGCCGCTGATATCTTTCGCGGATCGAGCCCATGAGTTTGAGGATCATGATCAACCAGGACCGGCGTGGCTCCGGTGTGTTTGATGGCCAGCGCGGTGGCGATGAACGTATTGGCCTGCGTGATCACCTCGTCGTCCGGGCCGATACCGAACCCACGCATCGTGAGGGTCAGGGCATCGAGACCGCTGCCGACCGTAATACAATGTTTGACGTCACAATAGTCGGCAAATTCCTCCTCGAAGGCCTCGACTTCCGTGCCGAGCACGAAGTCCGCACGTTCCATGGCTTTGAGGAAGGCCTCCTGGATTTCGTCGTGGAGTTCTTCGTGCTGGACCCTCAGATCAACGAGGGGAATGTCCATGGTCAGCGCCTTTCGCTTAATTCTTGAGGCCCAGTCCGAGCAAGAAGATGGGCCGCAGAATGGACCACCAATCGAGAACGGGTCTCATCTTCGTGTAGCCGATTGACTTGGATGGATAGATCTTAGTGCAGGGGACTTCCGTGTGGCGGTAGCCGAGCTTCAAGACCTTCCAGAGCAAATAGACCTCCAGCGCGTAGGAATCGAGCCAGCGCTGATCCAGATTGATTCGGGCATCGTCGAGAATCGACAGCCTCATCGCGCGAAAACCGTTCGTGCTCTCCGTAATTCGTTTGTCGGCAAACCGATTGAGTAACCACGGGTGCACGCGGGTGGCGATCTTGCGGTAGAAGGGCATATCCCCGCCGTAATGTCCCCCGTCGAGGAACCGAGAGCCCATGACGAAGTCGTGGGGGCCGTCGCAGATCGGGTCGAGCAGGCGAGGTATCTCGGACGGGTCGTCCTTGTCGTTGCCGGCCATGACCACCGCGATGTCGTAGTCGTGGCGCTGCGCGTGTTGCAATCCGATACGAATCGCCGCGCCGACGCCCGCACGCCTCGGCGTGCTGATGACTTCGGCCCCTTTCCCAGCGGCGACCTTGGCCGTGTCGTCCGTCGATCCGTCATCGACCACGATCAGCGTATCGACGATGCGGAAGTCCGTCCGCTCGATGACGCGTCCGATCTTCTCCTGCTCGTTGAACGCCGGAACAATGGCGATGATTCGGTGGTTCTTATACATGCTGCGTAACGAGGGTCTCGACCGGCAAGCCGGTTCCGCCGGTGTTCGAGGCGCCGGCAGGAGTCGCAGTTCCACAGGTGCGACAGGTGGCCGCGCCGTGCAGTGGCATCCCGCACACACAAGCTCCCCCGGCATCGCGGGCGGGGCTACCGACGACGACCCGGCCCGCCGGCACGTCCCGCGTTACGACGGCACCCGCGCCGACGCACGCAAAGGAGCCGATGGTCACGCCCGGTAGGATGATGGCGCCGGCGCCGATTGTCGCACCGCACTCGACCCGTGTCCGAACGAGCCAGTTCTTTTTGTCGCGGTACCGTTCTTTCGCCTGGGGAATGTGTCGGCTTCGCGGATAGCGGTCGTTGGTAAAGATCACGCCTGGGCCGACGAAGACGTCGTCCTCAATGGTGACGCCCTCCCAGATCATGGCGTGGTTCTTGACGGTTACATGATTCCCGATGCACGCTCCGCCCTCGACGAAGACGGAGTCGCCAATGGTGCACTCGCGCCCGATGACGGCCCCGTCGAGCACATGAGCAAACGCCCACACGCGCGTGCCTTCACCGACATTCTGCGAATCGCAAATCGCGGTCGGATGTATGAGCAAGTAAGAGGAAATCTTCGCACTCCAAGAGCGAAACTCGCGCGATGCCCGGCATCGCGGTATTTCGTTTGGTTTCGTAGACAGACCATGCACCTCGGGTCGTCTGCGATGGTTTTATCGGAGAAAGGGGGAGGCCACTTTTGCCGACCATGGGACTGAAAGGGAAGAAACCGACCGCCGCAGGGCGCATCAGTTACAGCCAGCAGTGTCGAGCGATTTTTCGCGCGTAAAGTCTCTGCGGTCGCCGAGGCGATCGTAATCGCGGCGTGTGTAGTAGCTGGCCTCGCCGTCGTCTTGCCCGCGAGGGTGGATCTGGTCGAGAATCGGCATCGTCTGCTCAAACAGCAGATAGCCATACGCCAGCGCCCGCCGGTAGACGTCGATCACGTCGTCGGTGTCGGGGTGTATGCTGAAGCAAACCTGGGCGACAATGGGTCCGGCGTCGACCTGCGGCTCGATCTCGTGAATCGTAACGCCGTGCATGGACTCGTTGTTCTTCAGGGCCCAGTTGATCGGGGCAATGCCGCGATACTTCGGCAGCGGGGCGTTGTGGAGGTTCAGGCACCGCTGTGCGCGTTCGATAAACCGAAGCGGCAGGATCTTGCTGTAGAAAACGCTGAACGCCAGATCGACCTGCCACGCGTCCGAGTCGGCGCCCGGAATGTCGCGGAAATCGCCGCTGGCAACATGAGGAACGCCCTCCTCCTCGCACCAGCCGATCAGTGAATCCGTCCAGTCCGGCTCGGGCACCACCGGCACGACGCAGGTCAACTCATACGCCGGACTGCGCTGAAACCATTGCGCGATGCGTATCGCCTGCTCGCCCTTGCCGAGGATGACTACGCTCTTTCGCTCGGGCATGTTCGTGATACCGTTCAACCAACGGTCTTCCTTCGTACCCGCCTAGACGCCGGGGATCAACACGTCCGGTTTCTGGAGTTCCGGCTGCGGACGATACTCGAGCGTAGCCGCGTCCGCGGTAGCCGTCTTGCACGCGGGCGCGTCGTCCAGGGCGATCGGACACATCACGCCGCCGTTGTTCATCGACAGCATCGCGGTCTCGAGCACCTTCGCGATGACCAGACCGTCGCGGGCGTCCGGACCGCACACCTCGCCGGTGTTGATCCATCGGACAAAGGCCTCGGCCTGACTCAGCAACGGCTCGGTCTGGGTAAACGCCGGCAGATGGACATCGCCGCTGCGGATCAGACAGCGAAACTCGCCGAACGAGTCGTAACACGGCGGCTCATCCAAACCCTTGTCATACAACCGGACCATGCCGGCCGGGTCCACGTCGTCCCAGTGGGCCATCTTCTGCTCACCGACGATCGTCAGCGTGCGGACCTTACGCGGGTTCAGCCAGCTCACGTGAATGTGTCCAATCGTTCCGTCGGGGTATCGCAGCGTGACGAAGCAGACGTCCTCGATCGCGGGCTGCGTAATACACCGACCATGGGCGGACACGGCCACCGGGGTCGAATCCAAGAGATAGTTGAAAATGCTGATGTCATGCGTGCCGAGATCGTACAGTGCGTTGACGTCGCCTCGGACCGGACCGAGATTCGTGCGCACCGCGTCCAGATATTGAATTCGTCCGAGTTCGCGGCTCTCGATGGTCTCGCGCAGCTTGACAATGCCGCTGTTGAACACGAACACGTGCCCCACCATCAACACCCGATTCGCAGCATCGGCAGCCGTCGACAGCTCGTAGGCCTCTTTGCTGGTCATGCAGAGCGGCTTTTCGACCAGGACATGCTTGCCGGCCTGAAGAACTTCAAGCGCGATCGGTGCGTGCGTTTTCGTCGGCGTGGCCACGACCACCGCACCGATCCTCTCATCACTCAGCCAGCTTCGATAGTCCGTCGTGGCGTGAATTTGTGGATAGCGTTTGCGAATACGATCCAGGCGCGCATCACTCAGGTCAGCGCAGGCGACGACCTCGGCCCCATCGAGCTCGCTGAAGACCCGAATGTGGTTGGGGCCCCAATTCCCGCACCCGATAACGCCGATTCCAATTCTGTCCGATCGCTTTGTCATAGCGCGCATGCTCCATGGCCGCACGGCAGGACGCAATGGCAAAGCCGGCTTGCTGGACGGCACAAGATACCTCGAATATCGGAACCGCAGCGACGCCGGTCCAATACAAAGCGCCGGAAACGACAAAACGACTGATAAGGCAGGCCGGTGACCGGTTCATACGGCTGATATTTGACCGATAACCTCGGCGAACTCAGCGGCCGATAGCGCGTGCTCACCAGATCCTCGACTCCGCTCGGGTCGGCGAGGGTGCTCATGTTGCCCAGGTTCTCAGTCTCGCGGCCGCGATCTTACGCAAGATGCGGCGCATGATCTTGCCGCTGCTCACACCCGTCAACGAAAAGTAACCTGGATTCGTCTTATCCAGGATAAAGTAGCCTGACCCGAATGCCATTGCAGAAACCGGTCCGGTAGAACCGGCTTGCCGGTGGCTCTTGATGGGCTCCGTAGTTTCTGATAGCATGTCCGTCCAGATGTCGGGGACGATGCCGGGTTCTCCAGTCCGCTGGCGGCAGCAAGAGGGTCTATCCACATGGACCGCCGGCAGCATTTCGAGAGGGGCACAAGTCCACGGCTCAACGGGGAGAATCAAACATGCGTACTGCATTATCGATGAGTATTGTCGCGTCTGCCCTTTTCTACGGCTTGGTCGGGTGCGGGGCGACATCGGGTCTGTCGACGCAGGGCGATGGAGGCTCCGAAACAGATCCGGCAAACCCGGACGACGGCAGCGGCGTAGAACCTGATGCTACCACGACCGACGGCACGGTGATCGATGCCGCGACGGTCTGTGAAGGCAGTCCGGATTTCGGATTCCAAATAGCGGCGGCCGCGACCGTTCCTTCGTTCGAGAGCGATCTTACTGCCGGGACCCTCGGAGAAGCCGGCGCACTGGCGCTGGCTGCCGACCTTTCCTCGGGCGAAACTTTTTGCGACGTGGACGTTTCCCTCGATATCCAACAGGTTCTTGACGAAGCCGATCTGCTCGCGGCGGACGGCCGGATGCAGGAGGCGCAGACCCTTATTGACCAGCTGCTCACGGATCCTTCATTCGGCTTGCTCGCCAAGCGCGCGGCATTCGCCAAACTGACCGGCGCCGCCGAGACGCGCCGTCGCGTGAAGGGGCTGTTCCGCGTGGCAGCCTGGCAGCAGAAGCACGGCGGCACCGGCACCGACGCGATGGAGGCCGCCGCCAAGACCTTCTACGATTGGGCCGAGACGCAGTTGGATCAGGCCACGATCAAGGAGTTGTTGAGCCTGGCGGCGGAGGCACAGTTTCTGGGCAACGATTCCAATGAGCTTGGTGATGAAGCCTTGGAGCGCGCCGCGGAACTCTCAGTGAAAGAGCTCCAGGATGCGATCGCGGCGTTCGATCCCTGCAGGGGAGACGCCCAGGAGGTCAGGGGTTTGCTGGGCGCCGTCGGTCTGACTCAGCTACTCGGCGCGGATGGCGGAGGCGAATCGCAGGAGGCCTTCGACCTGGTCGCCCAAGCCGCCCGGAAACTCGGTAGTGACGCCCTTGAGCAAGGCGTCGGTGGTGAGAACGTGGACGATGCGATTTGCAACGGTCTGCGGCTGGTCGCAACCGCCCTGTCGGACTCAGGCGCCATAGTGACCGTCGATCTGGGAACCTGTAACACCACGCATTGGAAAGGGACCGTGACCGTGGGCGGCAACTTCGAAGGCGCGCCGCAGAACCTGAGCGGAACGGTGGAGTTGGTCACGCCCGAGGGGGGCGGTACGGTGGAAACGATCGCGACCGTCACGGGCACGGTGTCCCTTGCAGGCGTGAATCTGGCAGTGACGGATCCACTGATGTTCCGCTTTACCGTCGATCTGGACGCCCTCACGGCCTTTGCGGAGATGGGGAGTACGGGAGCCGGCACCATTGCATTTCCGTGGGCGATAAATCCCTGGATTACGGTGGCCTCCGTAACGCCGCCGACGGCGTAAACCCTCCCGTCCACCACGGCCGCTGCGAGCGCGCCACGGGCGGTCGGCATCGACGCCTTCTTGCTCCAGGCGTCCGCCTCAGGGTCGTACTCGAAAACCGTATCGACCGGCGCGAAGCCGGGTCCGAACCCACCGAGGACCAGGAGCCTTCCGCCGACGGACGCCGCGGCGGCATGGTGCAGCGGCAGCGGAAGACCGGCTCGCTCAACCCACGCGTCCGACTCAGGATCATAGGCCTCGACCCGGTTCGTCGTGCGGCCGTTGGAGGCCAGCCCGCCGATCACGTAGACCTGGCCTCGAAGGGCCGCGACGGCTACTTCGCTACGTGCCGACGGCAAAGGGGCAAGCTGGCGCCAAGCGCGGCTCATCTCGCGATTCCCGGTCGCTACTCCGGCATCTTTTGGCGTCGGCGAGACGGTCAGTGCGGGGGTGGGTGCCGCAGTCGGCGCCGGTGCCTGTGAGCAGGCGACGAGCAGCAATAGCAGCCACACCGTCCTCACCGTCGCGCTGCCGAGAGTGGTCATTCGGTGAGCCCGTTCGCTCCGGTTCCGCCCTGTCTCGCGGGTCGGTGCTACGGGATGTTCCCGACCAGCTCGACGCAGGCGGTGACGTCGGTCTGGCAGAGGACGACCGCGTTCCCGGCAACCAGGTTGGCTTCGTACTGGGTCCGGTTGCCGGCGTAGGTGATGACTCCGCCGCCGATATTCGAGTTCGGGGAGCGGTCCATCACCGACTCAGCAGATACAACTCCCTCGCCGATCGCATCTTCGTGGCTGGCGTAGAAGCGAATCTCGACGTCCCGCCTGTCGTAAAAGCGATACCAGACCGACTCGGCCTTCGGCACCGTCTCGGCCGAAAATTCCTTCGACTTCTTCCAGCCCGCATCAACGAAGTCGTCGACGGCGAAGGTCTCGCCGGTTCTGACCACGGGCGGTCCTTCATCCTCGACGACCGTTTCGGCGTCTGGAGCTGAGTCGCCGGACCCGCAGGCCAAAGCCATGACCGCCAACACCGAGATCGCTATGAGCAGCCACCGTGGGGCAGCACTGACGGCCCCATCTTCGATCGTGCGGCTGCGGGACCTGTTTCCAATCCCAGATCTGGCCGGTCGCATTGCCGGTGCGATCGACCTCGTATGCCGACTACCAAACCGTCGAATTCTTTCCTGTCCATCGTGTCGTGGTCCTTGCGGATACAGCCCGTGTGCTCCCCCGGTGAGATCCTCGGGGCCTGGAAATCAGTCTACCCCGAGCAATCGGCATGACCTGGGCCGTGCAACGTCGGCCCGTCTGGCTCGGCGCTTCTCGCACCGGGCGTCCGTTTCGAGGGCGGCTGCCCTCGCCCTTCAGCAAGACGCCGTTGCCCCGTCGTTTCGCCGGGTCAGCGAGACACGAAACGGGTGCAGGCTTGCCCGCATGATGCGGCCCGCCACGAACGGGTCGCGCGCCATGAAACGCTCTGCTTCTTCTCTTGAGTCGGTCTCGATGATGACGACAGCGGGTCCCTCACCGTCGGTGCTGCGGCCCGCGAGCACCAAAGTCCACTCTTCGGCCGCCGCGGTCAGGTACGCGACGTGGGCCCGGGCGATCCCTTTTACATCAGCATCCCACGTATCAAGCGGACGCAGGAACTCGAAGTGGTAAATGAACCGCTGGCGATTGGAGCCAGGCACGGTGGCGGGATGATACCGCGGCCGTCACGACAGAACGCTCAGACTGTCAGGCTGCCGGCAATTGAGCCGTATTGGCACTTGAGAAGAACCGCCCCGCCGCTGGCGGGGTGATGCACATGTGCGGAAGACGGATGTTTCTGCGGCGCCGGTCAAGAGACCCAGACAGGCACAACAAAGCTGAGGCCGGCTAAAGCTCTCCGAAGCAGTCTTTCAGGGTGACGGGCAGGCCGGTGCGGGCCGATTCGTAACCCGCCTCGA
>JADFRH010000067.1 GCA_022561415.1 Planctomycetota bacterium | reverse complement strand
GACGCGCGCAACGAACTGCGGGAATCGCTCGTCCTTCTGTTTCATGCGGAGAAAGAAGTCGGTGATCCGCTCGAGGGCGTCGGGGATGCGCTTCGCGGGGATGGCCACGATCGGCAGCCCGTACGACCCGCCGTTTTCTTCCCACTGCCCGCCGAGCACCACTTGAAAATGCGGCACTTTGAAGCCCCGCACGTTGCGGGCGACGCCGTAAAAGCCGATGTCGGCGATGTGATGCTGACCGCAACTGTTGAAGCAGCCGCTGACTTTGATGTGCAAGTCCTGCACGGCCTGATCCAGCTCGAAGCTTTTTTGAGCCAGCCGGTCGCGCAGCTCGGCGGCCAGCCCGCGCGACGAGGAGATGCCCAATTTGCAGGTGTCGGTGCCGGGGCAGGTGACGATGTCGAAAATGTTGCAAGCGCCGGCTTGGCCGAGACCGATGGCATCGAGGGCGTCGAAGAGCCCCGGCACGTCGGACTTGCTGACCCAGCGAATCACGAAGTTCTGCTCCACGGTGGTACGCAGGGTGCCGTTCGTAAAGCGCCGGGCGATGTCGGCCAGTCCGCGAAGCTGATCGGGCGTCGCGTCGCCAAGCGGAAGGGCCACCGTAGCGGTAATGTATCCCGCCTGCTTCTGCTCGCGAATGTTGGTTTGGAGCCAGCGGTTGTACCGCTCGCTCCCATTGGGCTCGGGCAGCTCGCCGGGCGGCTTGAGCGGCGTTTCCTGCTCCCGCTGGGCATCGGCAAGATACTCGGTCCAGCGCGGATCGTCCTGGAGCTTTTCGCGCTCTTCGAGCACCGCCTCCTTGAACTTCTCAATTCCCCAGCTCTTAATCAGAAACTTCATCCGCGCGCGGGAGCGTGCTTTTTTCTCGCCGTGTCGGCCGAAGACTCGCGAGATGGCCTGGGCCATCGGGAGCACCTCTTCAGGCGGAAGAAACTCGTCGAAGAGTTTGGCCGGGTGGGGAACGGCGCCGAGCCCGCCACCCACGACGAACCGGAAGCCGCGCTCCTCTTTGCCATTCACGACGCGCGTGACGGCCGTGTAGCCCAGGTCGTGCATCGCGGCCAGCCCGCAGGCGTGCTGGGCGCATCCACTGAACGTCGGCTTGAACTTGCGACCGAAGTTCTGAGCGTCCGGGTGACCAAGCAAAAAGAGCGACAATGCTCGCGCGTAGGGGCTCACGTCGAAGTGCTCGTCCGGGCAGACGCCGGCATACGGACAGCCGGTCACGTTGCGAACCGCGTTTCCGCAGGCCTCGCGCGTGGTGATGCCGACCGAAGCCAGCCGTCTCATGAGCGCCGGCGTGTCGTCGATGTGAATGAAATGCAGTTGGAAGTCCTGCCGCGTCGTGATGTGGATGATGCCGTCGGAGTACTCCTCGCCCAGATCGGCCAGCATCTCGAGCTGCTCGGGGTTGATCCCGCCGTAGGGGATCTTGATGCGGAGCATTCCCGGCGCTTCCCAGAGCGTACCCGGACCCTTGGTGTTGGCGCCCTCTGGATAGGCGAGCTTGCGGTTTTCCTTACCGTCGTAGCGCTGGCCGTTGTCGTAGCGCTGGCCATAGGCGCCGCGGCGTAGCCGCGTTTCGGCGAAGATTTTCTCGTCGAGCTTGCCCTGCTTGCGTAGCGCGATCTCGGTCTCGAACGTATCGATCTCCGAGGCAAGCTGTTCGGGCATCTTGCCGTCGAAACGTTCCTTCCATAATGAGCTACTGCCCTTCATCGCGACTGGCTCCCATACGGTCGAAACGTGAGTATATCAGGGTGCCGCCGCCAAAGCAACGATAAGGCATCACGCATCATGTTTGCGACAGGGAGGATGGAAATCTCGCCGACCGCAATGTATAGTCCCTGTGTCATGAGCAACGATCACACGCTGAGAGTCTACGATTCCATTATCGGTCTCCTCCCCAGCGAGGAAAACCCCACACCCCTCGTGCGCCTCAACAAAGTTGTCCCATTTGAGCACACGCAGGTGTACGCGAAGCTGGAATGGTACAACCCGTTCGGGGCGGTGAAGGACCGGATCGCGGCCAACATGATCCGCGACGCCGAGGAGCGAGGCGTCCTGAAACCGGGCAAGAAGATCGTCGAACCCACGTCGGGAAACACCGGGCTCGGGCTGGCCATGATCGGCAACGCGATGGGGTACAAACTCTGCTCGCCCTTGTCGGCCGCCATCCCGCTCGAGAAGCGGATCGTTCTGCGATTCTTCGGCACCGACGTCGTTGAGCTGGACGACACGCTTTGCCCGGCACCGGGCGCCCCCGAGGGAGCGATTGCCAAAGCGATCGAGATCGCGGCGACCCGGCCGGACTTCGTCATGCTGAACCAATACGCCAACGAGGCCAACCCGGACAGCCACTATCGCACGACCGGACCCGAAATCTGGAAGCAAACTGCGGGCAAGATCACTCACTTCGTGGCCGGGCTGGGCACCTGCGGCACGATCACCGGAACCGGGCGGTTCCTCAAAGAGCAGGGAAGCGAGGTCCAGGTGCTCGGCGTCTATCCCGAGGCCGGGCACGATATTCCCGGCGTTCGCAGCATTGTCCAACTCGAGCAAACCGAATTCTTCCTGCCGGATGAATACGACGGCACGACCGAGGTTTGTGACCGCGAGGCGTTCGATATGTGCCTGCGGCTCAACCGCGAGGAGAGCATCATTGCCGGACCCAGCTCGGGGATGGCGCTCGTGGGAGCGCTCAAGTCCATCCCGGACGAGCCGGGCACCATGGCGGTAGTGATCTTTCCGGACAACGTGTTCAAGTACGCCTCGTCGGTTCAGAGGCACTTCCCGGACCTGTTCCCGGCCGATGCGAAGAGCGACGGCGAGGGAATAAGCAAGAACGATCAGTTCCTCGCGATGATGTTCGAGAACCTCAAGAACAAGCACGACACCGTTCGCGTAAAGGATCTACACGAGCTACTCGCCGGCGAGAACAAGCCGCTGCTAATCGACACGCGTCTTCCCGAGACCTTTGCCGGATCGCACATCGAAGGGTCGGTAAACATCCCCATGGATGAGTTGGCTCAGCGGATCGGCGACCTGCCCGAAGACCGCGACGCCCCGATCGTGATGGTCTGCGGCATCGGGAAGTTCTCGAAGAAGACCGTGCTACACCTCAAATCGCTGGGCTACCGCAACGCCCGCAGCCTCAAGGGCGGGGTGAACGAATGGGTCCGCAAAGGTCACGCCCTGCGATCCGAACCGCGGCCCTGAAAAAGCCGGCGATATCGGAAATCTGCTTGCCCGTCTTGAGGTTATATTCGAGAGTTAGGACATGCTCTCACCCATCTCCTCGGCGAGCACATTATCGGCACGGTTCCAGCTCAACCGGAACCTGAGCAACCTGTTCGAGACGACCAAGCGGCTCTCGACGGGGAAGAGGATCAACTCCGGTAAGGACGACCCGGCCGGGCTGATCTCGTCGGAGCAGCTCAAGGCGGAAATCAAGGCGCTGGAGGCCCAGACGCGATCGCTGCGGCGAGCGGACTCCAACGTCCGTATAAGCGAGGGTCATGCTTCGCAACTCTCCTCGCTGTTTGGGGATCTCGATGCGCTGGTTATCGCCAGTGCGAACACGGCCGGCATGTCCGACGGCGAGATCGCGGCCAATCAGATGCAGATCGACAGCACCGTCGACAGCATCCGTCGCTTCGGCGGCGACGCCATCAACTCGCTCAGCGGTTTCAACATGCCCAACGGCGGAAACGCCTCAGCGGCATCCGCGATTAACGGGGCGATCGCGACGGCGCTGTCAGTGCAATCGGGCGGGGCGAACGATCTAGCGAGCGGGAACTTCGAGGCTGCCTCGACCGCGCTTAGAGGGGCGATGACCAGCGTGGCCACCGTGCGCGGGCAGTTGGGCAGCTATCAGAGATACAACATCGGCCCGCAGGTCAGATCGAATCAGATCACGATCGAAAACCTGACCGACAGCCGCAGCCGCATCGTCGACGCCGACTTCGCCGTGGAAACAAGCAAGCTCAACCGGCTATCGGTTCTCGTGGCCGCGGGCTTCAAGACCCTCAAGATCGCCCAACAGCAGGGCAACTCCATCCTCGACCTGCTTGCGTAGTCGGTAGACCCACCGAGACTGAGACGGAGAACCACGAATCCAATCCACCCGACGTGCGCGCAGAAAAAAGCGGCCGGGGTTGCCGACCGCTGGTTGAGCGCTTGAAGATACTGCCGTCCGCGTTACGCGGGATCGCTCGTTGGAGCCCAGATGCGAATCTCGGAGAACTCCGTCACGGCCGTGACGTCCTGCGGGGCGATCTGATGGAAACTGCGTGACGACAGGACAACGTGACGCGTCGCGCCCGGCATGAGCGGACCTCGCCACTCATCGACCACGGCGATCGGCGTCGCCACGACTTCGGTCCATTCGTGCAGCGGAACGTTCGATCCGCTGACTGCGGCCACACGAATCGCCAACGTCGAGACCACCTCATGCCCGCGATTGGTTATGGTCATGACGGGCCTCATGCGACCTTCGCGGCTGGTGGGAACGAATCGCACTTCGACGTCAAGATTCTCGGCGTAGTCGAACCGTCGTTGACCGCCAATGGCATCGGCCAGCGCCGGCAGTCGCTCGATGAGCTCGGGCAGCGACTCCACGCCGTTCTCGGCCAGGTCGATCAGCGTAGACGCGTTGCGGTCCACAATGCTCATCGTGTAGATCACGATCGTGGTTACCGATGCGATCGCGACCGCTCCGGTGCCAAAAATACCAAACACGATCGCGGTCAGCGGGGACATTCGTTGTTGCCCGATCATCATCATTCCTCTCGATCAGCAGACCATCCGGTCAAGGTCACAAACTCGCGTGCGTCCGCCCCCCAAAGGGCGGCATCATTGTGGGATTCGGGCGTGACCGGCGATTATTTGCCGTGCGAGGCGGGTTCCATCGAGAATCTGAAATCCAGGATGAGGGTGTCCTCGGCCGGTGATGGACCGTCCGGACCTTCGATGGCAAACGCGGCCATCGAAAGCTGGAACCGCCCGGTGAGCAGCAGCCGAGGGGACCCGCTTGGGCCGATGACCGGCTCGAAAAACGCCCTGGCGCTCAGCGGCAGGGTCACGCCCTTCATCGAAAAGGAGCCCCGCATCGTCACGGGAACCTGGCGACCGTAGGCCAACGCCGCGGGCTCGGCGTCGACGGATTCGATGACGAATTTCGAGGTGCCGTGGGCTTCGACGTCGAGAAACGTCGAACCGTGAAGCGCGTGGTCGAGGTCCGGATCGCCCATGGTAACGCTGGCGGGGTCGGCCGTGAAGTGACCGCGTACGCTGGCGACCGAAAGTACTGAATCAAACGCCAACTCACCGCGTACGCTCCGCACTTCGCCCGCGTAGCTGTCCAGTGGCGCCGGGAAGTGAAACGCGAGATGAGACGCATCGCCCGTGCCCTTCGTCGAGAGCGTCCATCGCCGAGGCAGGGGTGGTCCGGAAAGCTCCTTTGCGGCGTGACTCGGGCTCGGCGGGAGTTCTAGGCCGAGTGACAACCAGGTAACGCTCGGCACCGAGTTCGGTACGGGATCAAACCCGTCGCCCATCGGCGACGATTTCAACGTATCGACGATCGCGTCTTCCAGCGCGGCAGCCGCTCGGCGAAACAGGCGTTTGCGGTCGCGCCACGGCCCGGAGAAGGCCGCACCGGGGCGGGTGAAGACCGGCTCCTTGCAATGAAACTGCGAGTAGAGAGACACCGAGAGATAGAGCGTGTCGTCGTGGGACAACCACGGGTTGAAATCGAGGTAGAACCTCCGATCGCTCCGACCGAGCGTGACGCTCCTGGCGATCTCGAACTTGGCGAATCCCTTGAGAATTGCGTGCTTCGCCTCGGCGGTGAACTTGTCGTGGTTGTACCTCGGCGGCTGCTTGCCGGTGACGGCCGCCACCTTGAGCAAGGCCGCGATGCGCGAGCGGCCCGATTGCCAGACCGGCATGTCCCGCAGGGTCAGACCCTCGTCTCCCTGCCCGACGACGCGCGACGTGCGTAGAAAATTACGGATGCGTTCGATGTTCGCGTAGCGCCCCTCGTACACCGACCGACCACGGTGGTCTTGGAACAACAACAGAGGTGTGAGCACAACCTCGGGCGGAGCGCCGCCGCTCACGTCAATGACCCGCACGGGGATACCGAGTTCCTGAGCCACCTCACGAATCGACGGAAGATGCTCGGTCTGAAACGTGCGGGCCAGCGTCGACGCGTTCGGTGAAACGAAGACGACAAGCTGCTGAGGCAATGGCGGCGCGCCCGGGTCGGCGACAACCGACGCTCCGCTAACCAGAATGATCGACCAGCAGGCAGCGATACTCATTCACCCTCCATGATTCGTCATAGGCCGTGCGGCGCGGCACGGGGGCCGATCGCGTCAACCCTTCTTGTTCCACCCCACGATGCTGACGCGCACTTCAATCTCGTCGGCCACGACCTCCGACCCCATGTTCGGCTTGATTCCGAAGTCCTTGCGGCTAATCGTAAACGTGGAGCGAAGAACCAAAAGATCGCCCTTCGCGCCGCGCATACGGTTCCCCATGCGATCGGGAAGAAAGGTGACATGTACCGAAACCACAATCTCCTTGGTGACGCCCTTGAGGGTCATCTCGCCGACCACGATCAGGCTCGCGGTCTTGCCATCCGAAGTCGTGACCTTGCTGACGCTCTTGAAAACGAACTCGATGGTCGGATGGTTGGCGACGTCGATCCAGTCCTCACCGTGCAGGACTTTCGTCATGCCCGGTAGGGCGCATTTGATCTGCGTCGCATCGATGGCGATTTTCCCCGACAACGTCTTGGGATTGGCCGGATCAAACGTGACCTTTCCGCTGATGCCGGTGGAAACGCCCATGATCGGTTCGAGCACCGAGTCCAGCACGAACGAGACACTGTTGATTCCTTTGGGATCCTTGAAATCGAATTCGATTTCGCCGGCCGACGCGTTTCCAACCGGCATCCAACCGGCGAGCAGCAGAACCGACACTCTTGTGTAACGAGAAATCCACATGAAAAAACTCCTTGCCTATCGCTAACGACCTACCTGCCGAACCATGACGATTGAAGTGAAGAGCGTAGCAAGCTGATCGACGTCCGTCGCGGCCGCCGGGGGGCGTTGTTACTCCGGCGAAACAATATGCACGGGCAGAAACGGTGAAGAGTCGTTAGTGAATAGTGAAGAGTCGCGGAGCGCCCTTCACTCTTCACTGGCCCGGGACCGTCAGCGTGAAGCTCTACGGCGAACCGTTGTAATCCCGTTGAAACGCCGCAAAGTCGCGCAGGTCGACGTCGCCGTCGGCGTCTGTATCGAAACAGTCGCACGCCACGCCCAAACCGCCACCGGGACCGAGCAGGCAACCTGCGAAGTTTCGATATTCGTTCAGGTCCAGGCTCACGGCGCTGGTGCAATCGGCGTTACACGGGGCGCACGCATCGGTGCCGCCGTCGTCGCACACCTCACCGAAATCGAGGAAGCCGTCGCCGCACGTATCCACGCAGACGTCAACATCGGAGCAGAGCGTGGCGTCTCCGTTGTATAACCCACCGAACGCCGTGCAGTACACATCGGTACTATCGGTGCAGGTAAGCACCGAACCACGCGCTGCCGTGCCCGCGCGTACCCGAATCGCCCGACTGCCCTGCGTGGTCACGCCTTCAACCACCGAAGCCGCCGCGCCGCCGAGCGCACAGTCGGGATAGCAGACAGGCCCCCCGCAACAGGTGTTGATGTAGCACTGCTGCCCCAACGGGCAGTCTTGGCTTCCATTCGGGCAGGGAGCCGTCGCGGCGCAGCCGTCAATGAACGCCGAACAACCGCCGCCGCCCGCGGCCAGCTCGAAACATTGGCATCCCGCGGCGCACAGCACGGCTGCTTCACAAGTGCCCGGCGTATCGCACGTGGAATCCCAACAGCAGGCGCCGGTCGTGCAGGTGCCGCAGAGTATAGCGGCCTCCTCCACGCAGGACTCGTCCCAGTTGGTCGTGCAGCAGAATGGATCCACGTCGCACACGGACGAACAGCACGCGGAGTCGCTACAGCCCACCCCCGGCTGCACCTCGCAGCACTCGCCGGTGCCGGGGCAGGCGGTCGGGCAGGATGGAACACCGGGGCAAAGCGCCAGGGCCTCGTCTGCGCAAATGTCATCCCAGACGCCGCCGAGTTTTGGATCATTTCCACAGCAGTACGCATCTATAGCGCAGACCGCCTCGCAGCAGGAGGTGTCTTCGCAGCCTATCGTACCGTTGGGGACGCAGCATTCGCCGGTTCCAGGGCAGGAACCGGGACACACGCCGCAGTCGGCCGGACAGTTGCCGCAGGTCTCGCCGGCGTCACACGCGCCGTCTCCGCACGTAGTCGACGCGAAGACGAGGTCCAGTTGAACCCCGTTGATCAACAGCCCCGCCGAATCCGCAAGGGCGATACCTAGGAATCCGTCCCAAGGATTCGTAAAGAACGCGGACGGCAGGTCGAACGGTCCGGCGATCGTCAATCCATCCTGTGTGAATGAGAGCGTGGCGGAACTTACGGTCGGTGTCGGGGTTAGATCGAGCGGGTCGTCTATACCGATGAACCAACAGACCTCAGTCAGAGGAGCGACTCCGCCCTCAGGAACTAATCCGCCGGGGAACAGGTCAGTCTGCGACGGTGAGGAGGTCGCGATCGAAACACTGACGGTACCGTCGGCGTTGTTGGTTTCGGATTCCGTGACACTGGCCACGACGCCGTTAAGATCCGTGGCGAGATTCTCCGGAATTCCGTCGAACGTGACGATGTCGTCGGGCTCGCCGGATTCGACCTCGCCGGTCTGCGGCTTGAACACGTCCACGCCCTTGATCGTCACCTGAATCTGACCGTCCGCAACATCCGCAATCTCGATGTCCGGCTCGCCGAAGATGACAAACAGGTTGCCCTTGCCGGTGTTCTTCAGATCATCAGCCATATGGAGATCGGCGTTCATGCGCGCCTTGAAGACCGGGATGCGGCCCAGCTTGTCGAACTCGGAGGAGTGGGCGTCGTAGTTGAAGGCGCAGGCGATCAGCACGTCGAACCCGGCGTCGCCGGCCTCCCGTGCCGCCGCCACCAGATCGGGGCGGGCGACGGTGCCGAACTCCGGCCCGATGAAGACGCCGGCCTTGCGTTCGGTCTCGCCTTCCATGTACCGCCCCTCGGCGCAGATGAAGTTGCCCGGCCATCCGGTGATGGCGGTGAAATCGATCTTGTCTTCCTTGTGCGCCTGCTGGACGCCCGAGGTCTTCAGGTGTTCGAGCATGAGCGACGCGAAATCCGCCTCGTCGTTACTCCGCTCGGGTGCGGCGCGCCTGCCCTCGGCGGCGTCCAGCTCGTCGATCAGTTCGTCCTGCTCGTCGACGGCGAGGACGCGGTGGGGCGACAGGCTCTCGACCGTGAAGGGGCCGGCGACGCGGATGCGGGACTTGTCCGGGTAGGGCTTGTCGTAGAGATATTCAGTGTCGGCCTTGGCGGCGATCGAGGCGTCGATCT
>JADFRH010000066.1 GCA_022561415.1 Planctomycetota bacterium | reverse complement strand
GATGAGGGCACGACCGTGTTGTAGGCGCGTGCGGGCCGCGTGATCGAATCAAGCCACCACGTTGAATACAAGTAGCTATTGGCCTAGCCAAACGGCATCTGCATGATGAATTGGAATCGCATTGTTTCCTGAGACCATCGGAACTTGAATCTGGTTGCCTCCGGCGGACACCTTTAAACGCACGCCGCTTATATCGAGCAATAATTTGCCGTGATTCTTCTTGGCAAACTCGGCAAGTATGCGATCTCGTTTTTCTATACTGAACCGCTGGCTTACGATGGTAAGCTCTTGTTTTTCTAAGTGCTTGACTTGGTGCCTCTGCGGTAGGCTAGCAGAACCCACAGATGTATCCATGATGACGATAGACCCTGTGACTGAATCCACTGTGATTTCGTCATCGTGAGCGTTGAACACCTTGAATCTCAAGTGAATCAGCGGGGAAGCCTCTTGCTCAAAGGCTGGGCGAGACAACTCGAAGCCATGAATATGGACCGCTTCCGGGACGAGCGGACGAATTATCTTGTTCGGCGGACGAGCTGGCGTCGGCGCTTCTTTCTTTCGCCAAATGATGAAGAACTCTGCTCCGAGTACGATTAGCCAGAACGCCGACCAAATGACATCTGACAGGGACAGCCATTTTGGAAAGTGCATATTTGCTGCAATTCTTAGCGCCTCTGGCCAGCCCACGAAAATACCTAGCAAGGCTGCAACCACCGTGACCGAGGTGACGATATATGAAACAACTTTTCGCGTTCGCGTCACAGTGGCCAAGCTCCTGAATTACGGTCTGTCGAAGGTGATGAAAGGGGTCAGGCTACTTTATCCGCTCCGTCCGACCGCTGACCGTCATGATCTCATCGTTCACTCATACTCCGGAAACCACATCGCGTCGGTGATGGTCTGTTCCAGTTCCTTGTCGGAAGCGTGACGGCCTGAACTCTCCTGTTGCGCCTCGCGCATGACGGCGAGAGCGACCTTGCGGGTTACGTTGCGCAGGTCATCCTGGTCGGGGAACACCGCGCCGGCATCCAGTCGCTCTTCCGTGATGCAATCGGCCAGTGCCCGCGAGGCGACCAGGAACATGCGATCGGTGACTTCCTTGGCCTGCGAGAGAATGCACGCCAATCCGACACCGGGGAAGATGAAGACATTGTTGCTCTGCCCGATGATGTGAGTCTTGCCGTTGTATTGGACGGGTGCGAAGGGACTGCCGGTCGCCACGAGCGCCCGGCCGTCGGTCCAGTGGATCGCCTCGTGCGGCGTACACTCGGTCTTGGAGGTCGGGTTGCTCAGCGGAAGGATGATGGGCCGCTCGACGTGGCTCGCCATCTCGCGAATGACCTCTTCGCTGAATATGCCGGGTCGTGCCGTGGTCCCGACCAGAATCGTCGGCTTGACCCTGCGCACCACCTCCGCAAAGTCGGCGTTGGGGGTCGCGGCGAATCCATACTCGTTGGCCGCGTCGGTCGAGAGGGCGAACTCCTTCTTGTGCTCGTCCCTGATTTCCCGACCCTCGCGAAGCAGACCGCGACTGTCGAGGAACACCAGCGCCCGGTGAACCTGATCGGCCGAGGCCCCGTCTTCTCGCATGGCCGTCGCCACGAGACGCGCGATTCCCACACCGGCCGCCCCCGCGCCCAAAAAAACGATGCGCTGGTCGCGGAGTTTGCCGCCGGTAATCCGCAGCGCCCCGAGCATCCCGGCCAGTGCCACGGCCGAGGTTCCCTGGATGTCATCGTTGAATGAGGGTACTCGTTTGCGATAGCGGTCGAGAACGCGAAACGCGATCTCTTTGCGGAAGTCTTCCCACTGGATGAGTGCGTGGGGGAACACGTCGCGCACGGCATTGACGAACGCCTCGATGAAATCGTCGTACGGCTGATCGCGGAGTCGCCGACGGCGATAGCCCAGGTAATGGGGGTCGTCGAGCAACTCCGCGTTGTCGGTCCCCACGTCGAGACTGATGGGCACGCAATGTCGCGGATGGATGCCGGCCGCGGCGGTGTACAGGGCAAGCTTGCCGATCGGGATGCCGATGCCGCCCGCGCCCTGATCGCCGAGGCCGAGAATCCGCGCGTTGTCGGTGACGACGATGAGCTTGACATCGTCCCGGCCGGCGTTGCGAAGCAGATCGGGGATGCGGTCGACGTCGTCTGGGGTGATCCAGAGGCCGCGCGGTCTCCGAAAAATGTGGCTGAACTCCTGGCACGCCAGTCCGACCGTCGGCGTGTAAATGATGGGCATGAGCTCGGACACGTTCTCGACCAGCAAGCGATAGAAGAGTGTCTCGTTGCGATTGAGCAAGGCGACGAGTCCGATGAATTTTTCGAGATCGGTGGACTTGGCACGAAGGTGCTCGAGTTCGAGTGCGACCTGCTCTTCGATCGTGAACACGCGGGGCGGCAGCAGCCCGTCGAGACCAAAGCGCCGGCGCTCTTCTCGCGTGAAGGCGGCGTCCTTGTTGCGTGTCGGGTCGCGAAGAATGTCAGCGCCGCAGCAGACCGGCCCGGTTCCAGTACCAATCTGGTCTTGCGCATTCATCGTCGTGGTCATCGGCCGACTCCTAGGGCGTCACGAGAGCCTACAAGGCACGTCCCGCCGCCGGCATCTTTTTGTCCGAATTCCCGCTCGAGCTCGCTGCACCCGGTATACCAGACGCTCGACATCAGCGGTAGTTCTCCCGGCCTGCGAGGGCGATGGTGGATTTGTGTCGACATTCCGACAAAGTCGGCTTGCGGGCTGCACTCGAGGTTTCAGCGCAGCGCGGGCAGCGCGGATTGACCCAGGCCGTCGTGAAAAAAACGCGCACGGGTTCGTCCAGCCGACAAAGTGGGCTTGCCAACCGGCGGACCTCTCTCAATTCTGAGAGCATTCGATGCGGCCTCGATCCCCTTGCAACTGCCGTGGCGGCTCCCACACGCCAGTATCGGTACGGTTCCGAGAATCTCGCGACCGGTCTCAATCCATCATCATTTCGCCGCATGGTGGCACGTAACTTGCTTGTATTCCTCTGCGGCGGGTCGTTTATCCGATCGCAGGTTCGGGAAACCGAGATCGAAAGCGCGGGCAGCGGTGGGCGCTGTCTTCTCGCGACGAAAACCCGCCCGATGAGTGGCTTACTGAGGTGGACGCCAACGACCTGTTCCTCCTCTTCCCTCCTCCGGCCCGAACCTGAACCTGGGGGGGAGCGACGTTGGCGTCCCTTCTTTATGCGCAGGCCGCAACATCGTGCGGCTTTTCCGCGAGAAACGCGGTCATTCCCTCGATGGCTGCGCCCATGAATTCGAGCACATAACTCTCGTTGCGTACCCCGCCGACATCGGTCTGCGATTGTGGTGGACAGATCAGCGGGCAAACGCGAAACTCGTCACGGAAGCGGAAACCGCACCGGACGAGGATTCATGGCCACACTGCTGACATGTAACGCGATCTCGAAGCACTTCGGAACGCGAGAGCTTTTCGAAGGCCTCTCGATCAACTTTTCCGACGGGCAGCGCATCGGCTTCCTCGGTCCCAATGGGGCCGGCAAGACCACGTTCCTCAAGATTCTGGCAGGTCTGGAGCACTGCGACAGCGGTGAAGTGAACAAGCGCCGCGGGGTCCGGGTCTGTTTTGTACCTCAGGAGGACCGGTTCCCCAGCGGTGCCACGGTGGCGACCGTGTTGGCCGAGGCGATCGCCGATCAGCGCCTCGAGCCGCACGAGCAGGACACA
Source organism: Planctomycetota bacterium (assembly GCA_022561415.1). The sequence goes on along the minus strand of JADFRH010000066.1, from coordinate 5,828 downwards.
CGGGTAAAGATCATCCTCACCAAGTTCGGGTTCCAGCATCCGGAGCGTGCCGCGGAAGAGCTCTCCGGCGGTTGGCGCAAGCGGCTTGCCCTGGCCCGCGCGATCATCCAGGAGCCCGACTTTCTTCTCCTGGACGAGCCGACGAACCACCTCGACCTCGAGGGCATCCAATGGCTCGAGGACTTGTTGCTCGGCGGCCGGCAGGCCCCGGCGCACCGGGGTCGGTTTACCTTTCTGGCCGTCAGCCACGATCGGTACTTCCTCGAGCGCGTCACCAACCGCGTCGTGGAACTCAACCCCGTCTACCCCGACGGTTATTTCAGCGTGAGCGGCAGCTACAGCACGTTTCTCGATAAGCGGGCCGACTATCTCGAAGCACGACAGGCCGAGCAGGTGACGCTGGCCAACATCGTTCGGCGCGAGTCCGCTTTCCTGAAATCTCACGCCAAGGCGCGCCGGACCAAATCGAAATCGAGAGTCGACGAGGCTTATCGCCTAAAAGACGAACTTCGCGATCTCGCCCATCGCAATGCGCAGACCACCGCTCCCGGTATCGATTTCGACGGGACCGGGCGAAAATCAAGAAAGCTCCTGGACGCCAAGGGGCTGGCCAAAACGCTCGGCGGCAAGCGTCTGTTCAGGGATGTTTCCCTGCTGTTGGCGCCGGGTTCGCGGGTGGGAATCCTGGGCAGCAACGGCAGCGGCAAGACGACGTTGATTCGCGTGCTAAGCGGCGACCTACCACCCGACGAGGGAACGATCGCCTGGGCCGATGACTTGAAGATCGTCGTGTTCGGCCAGCAGCGAGAGGAGCTGCCGCAAGATGTGACCCTGCGGGAGGCGCTGGCGGGCAAGGACCAGAGCGTCGATTTCCGTGGCCGCAACATTCACATCAGCTCGTGGGCCAAGCGGTTTCTGTTCGCAGCGGACCAGCTCGACATGCCCGTGGGTGAGCTGTCCGGCGGCGAGCAGGCCCGGGTGTTAATCGCCCGGCTGATGCTGCGCCCGGCCGACTTGCTTATTCTGGACGAGCCGACCAACGATCTGGACATCGCTTCGCTCGAGGTGCTCGAGCAGAGCCTGACCGAGTTTGCCGGCGCGATCGTGCTGGTGACGCACGATCGATACATGCTCGATCGCATCTGCACGGAGATCCTCGGGCTCGACGGCGACGGGCGGGTCGGGCGATACGGCGACTGCGCCCAGTGGCAGGCGAAGCAGGCCCACCCGACCACGGCGGACGGCGCCGCGAAGGCCAAAGCGAAAAAGCCGAGACCAACGGCCAATCGCAGCCGTCTGTCCGGCAGCGAAAAGCGGGAACTCGAGGAGATGGAGGCGACGATTCAGGAGGCGGATGAGCGTGTGGAGCAATGCCGTCGGGCAACGGAAGATCCGGCCGTCGCGGGCGACCACGTCGAGGCGCAAGAACGCTGGGCGGAGTTGGAGACAGCCAAGAAACAGGTCGAGGCGCTCTACGCTCGTTGGGAGGAGTTGGAGTCGAAGGCCAAGGCGACCTGATCGCCGGTTTCTTCCGCTCTCGAACAGAGTGAGCGACTATAGACATGCCCTATCTCGGTGAAACATGCGCACTGCTTGCCGCTCTTAGCTGGGCGTTCGCCCTGGTGCTGTTCAAGAAGAGCGGCGAGTCGATCCCGCCCCTGTCGTTGAGCCTGTTCAAGAACGTCGTGGGAATCGTGCTGCTCACGGCCACGCTGCCGTTTGTCGGCGTGGACCTCGTCATGCTTCGGGAGATGAATCCGTGGGACGTTGCGATTCTCGCGCTGAGCGGCGTGCTCGGGATCGCAATTGCCGATACGTTGCTCTTCTACAGCCTCAACGTGGTCGGGGTCGGGCTGATCACCATCGTCGAGTGTTCGTACACGCCGTCGGTTGTCGTGTTCGCGTGGTGGTTTCTGGCCGAGCAGATAACGCTTCTCGATGGAATCGGCGGCTTGCTCGTGCTCTCTGCCGTCTTCTGCATAAGCGGTCATCATCCGCCCGAGGGTCGAACCCGCCGGCAGCTCCTCGTTGGCCTTAGCTTGGGGGCTCTGGCAATCGTGATGATGGCCTTCGGCATTGTGATCGTCAAGCCGATCATCGAGGAGGCGCCGCTTGTTCTGGTGTCTTTGATTCGTCTGATCGCGGGGACAGCGGTCCTGGCCCTGTATATGGCCGCCAGCCGCAAGCGGACGCTTTGGTTTCGCGTATTCCGCCCGTCGGCCGCGTGGAAAACGAGTGTTCCCGCGTCCATTTTCGGAACCTACGTGGCGATGTTGCTCTGGGTCGCCGGCTTCAAGTACACCCAAGCGTCAGTGGCCGCCATTCTCAACCAGACGTCAACGATCATGGCTCTGGGATTCGCCTCGCTGATTCTCAAAGAACCCTTCACGCGGCGAAAGCTGATCGCCGCGATGTTGGCGCTGGGCGGCATCCTGGTGGTCACGCTGGGGTAGCCGGCAAACCCGACCGTGACCGGCTTGCTCCGGCCCGTAGCGGTCGTCGCCGAACCGACGACTGACGATCATCTTCTGCGCCCTTCTTACCGTGTAACAGGTCCGAAATGCGTCCTTGGCGCGTTCACATCCTCCGTCCAATAAACCCCTATTTTGTCGCCGCGGGGGGCCGCCAAGGCCGTTGTGTGCGATATTGTTGCCCGGGCTGTCTACGTCGGCGGTCGCCGGGCTATAATCCGGCGATGGTCGCCGAGCCGACTTTGTCGGGCGGCAAGCCGAGTTTGTCGGTTGGCATGATGAACGAGTCTGGATTTTGGTTTGGGGTAAGTGGAATGAAGCGATCACTATTTCGACGGGGAAGCGGATCGACACAGCCGGCGTGCCGGGCACCGCGCGTTCGCCATCTGGCGACGCCCAGCAAGCCCCGTCGCGTCCGGGCGGGATTGATGGGCTTCGCAGTCGCAAGCCTTTTGCTGCAAACTCCGGCGGCGCCGGCCCAGACGCGCATCGCCGACGGTTCGCGTATCGCGTCCAAGTACCGCGTGGCTGATCTCAAAGCGCTCGAGGACGCATTTGTTGCGCTGGCCGATCGTGTGCGCCCCAGCGTCGTCGCCATTCGATCCTATCTCGCCAACGATGCCGAGAGCGGCCGACGCCGACAGGTTCTTCGACCCGTCAGCCAGGGAACCGGTTTTGTCATCGCCCGCGACGGCTACATCGCCACCAACCGCCACGTCCTCGAAGACGCCAACGTCTTCACCGTCATTCTCCACAACGGCCAAAAGCTCGACGCAGAGGTGATTCAAACGGACCTACGGAGCGACCTGGCCGTCATCAAGATCGACGCCGACGGACTGACACCGGTTCGTTTCGGCGACCTCGCCGATGTCAGGGTCAACCAGTGGACCTTCGCGGTGGGCAACCCGTTCGGTCTGGCAAACAATGACGGCGTGAATTCCGTCACCTACGGCGTGGTCAGCGCGCTGGGACGCGAAATGACGAACCGGCTTGCCGACTTCTCCGAATTACAATACTACGGCAACATGATCGAGACGTCGGCCGCCATCAATCCGGGAGGCAGCGGTGGTCCGCTGTTCAACATCGACGGCGAGATGATCGGCGTGGTCACGGCTATCGAAACCAGCTCGGGCGTCAGCGAGGGTGCCGGCTTTGCCATCCCCGTAACGAGAAACACGCGTCGGATTCTCGACACGCTCAAAGCCGGCAAGGAAGTGCATTACGGATTTCTCGGCGTCACCGTAAAGGACGTAACGCGTCCGACCTCACGTCGCGTCGCCGACTCCGGCCGGTTCCGGGGTGCGCAGTTGAGCGAAATCACGATGAAGGGTGGACCGGCGGACAAGGCGGGGCTTCGACCGAATGATATCATCGTCGAGTTCGATGGAACCACCGTCGAGAATTTCGATCACCTCGTTCGCCTCGTGGGTTTCACGCCCGTAGGCGGCCGGGTTCCGCTCACCTACCTTCGCAATGGGGAAAGGCGCACGACGTCCGTGGTTCTCGGCGATCGGCTCGAGATGCTTCGCAAAGAGCGCGAATCGAACTGAAGGATTGGGGCTTACAGCGTCTGCGTTAGGTTTTGACACCTGAGTCCACACTTCATTCCTGGTCCGTCACGCCGAAGCAGGCGGTAACGATTCAGCGGGAATTGGCCCCGCGCATCATCCGCAGAGGGCGACCAAGACATCCGAACCTACTGGCCGGGGTCGATCTGGCCTTTCTGTCCGACCCAAAGCAGTCCGTAAGCCGACCGTGTCGGTGCGTAGCCGGCGTCGTCGTGTGGGATGTCGAGGCTCAGGCGGTCGTTGAACAGCACGTGGTCCGCCGTGCCGTTCGCTTTCCGTACGTGCCGGGTCTGCTCTCTTTTCGCGAGGCCCCGGCGATCCTGGCCGTCTTGAGAAAACTTCGCTGCGCGCCGGATGCGTTCCTGTTCGACGGACAGGGATTCGCCCACCCGCGTCGGTTCGGGCTCGCCTGCCACGTAGGACTGTTGATCGATCGCCCCAGCCTCGGGTGCGCCAAGAGCCTGTTGATTGGAACGTGCAGGACGCCGGGCGTGAAGAAAGGATCAACGTCACGCATCGAACACCATGGTGAGTGCATCGGCGTCGCACTGAGGACGCGCGATCGCGTCAAGCCGATCTACGTCAGCGTCGGACATCGCCTATCGCTCGAATCCGCTGCTGAGATTGCCCTTCGAGCCTGCACGCGCTATCGCATTCCCGAGCCGACGCGCCTCGCCGACAAGCTCGTCGCAGAGGCCAAGCGTTCCATCTGAGCGGACGCCGTCGGCTCGTACGCCTTCCTGGCCAGCACCACGCCGACGGAGAGAATCACAGCGCCAACGAGCAGTATGTGTATCGGCAGGTGGGCGCTTTCCGTACCCGTCGGGATGCCGATTGTCGACGGCCACTCCGGCCGCACGATGCTCAGCACGCCGATGGTATTATGTAGAAGATGAGCGAGCACGGCCGGCCAGATCGACCGCGACTGCCACACCAGGTACGCCAACAACGCGCCCAGGCTGGCCGTGACGGCGAAGCGGAAGAGGACGAAATGAAAAATCCCGAATATGACGGCCGACGCCGCAATGGCCGTCCACTTTCGACCCGAAGTCGAGAGGCTGCTCAACAGGAACCCTCGAAACAGGAACTCCTCACACAGCGCGGGCACCAGTGCGATCAGCACGATCGCGGTGGGCAACGGCAGCGCGGCGATGGCGGCTGCGATGGCCTCCATGCCCTCGACCAGGGGTTGCGGGATGCCGATGATCGACTGCTGGAACACACTCAGCTCGTGCGCCGGAACCCATGAGGAGACGCCGATCAACACCCCGGCTGCCAGATACCTGGGCCGAGGCAGGCGCAATGCGAACGTGCTCGTGAAACCGATCTTCCAATACACTACGACCGCCAGCGGAACCAGCACGAACACGACCGGCATGAGCTTGCCCGTTGCGAACAACAGCCCGCGGGCGTCCTCGCCGGGATCCGGCGAGAAGGCGGACTGCACGAAGAACCAGGTGGGAAAAAGCAGCGCGACAACCATGAGCCCGGTGGAAATGTTTGGGCGTTTGACGGGCTTGAAGGTGCGGCGCGAAAAGGTGCCCTTGAGCGAACCAGCGTCGGCAAACACAACCGACTCACGCCCGAAGACATTGGCCGCCACCGCCACCGAAGCGCACGCGTAGAGCGTCGTCGAGATGAGCACCATCGCCACCGATAGCAGCGGCAACGGCTATGCCGGAACGCTGATGAATTTCCCCGTTGATGATTCCCAATGGGTAGCAGGCCGACTTAATAACGCCCTGAACTTTGACGGCGTGGATGATTATGTGGATGCTGGGAGAGATTC
>JADFRH010000065.1:6211-9646 GCA_022561415.1 Planctomycetota bacterium | reverse complement strand
AAAGCTATAAGGTAAGACGAACCCTTCGTCCTGCAGCTTCTTTAGGATTTCTGCGATGACTTCGGGCGGCATGGGTCCCTGCATCTCACTCATCGCCTACTCCTCTTCCGCCGCGTCAAAGGTTACGCGTTCTATGCTGACCGCCCTTCCCGTGTCCGCATCGACCGACACGATGATACCGCAAAGCCGCACATCGTTGGAGGCCACATCGAACGGCGACGGAACCGCGGTCATCATGGCCCGCAGCACGTTCTCTTTCACACGCCCGAGCACCGAGTCGTAGGGGCCGGTCATTCCCAAATCGGAAATATACGCCGTTCCGCCGGGCAGCACACGCTCGTCGGCCGTGGGCACGTGCGTGTGTGTCCCGAACACCAGACTTACGCGCCCATCGAGGTGCCATCCCATCGCGATCTTCTCGCTCGTCGCTTCGGCGTGCATGTCGATCACGACGATTTTGACATCCCGGGGAATCGACGAGAGCACCTGATCGACGGTCGCATAGGGACACCCCACCGGCGTCTTCATGAATACCCGACCGAGCAGTGAGACGACCGCGATCTTGTGGCTCGAGGCGGTTTCATGGATCGCAAACTTCTTCCCCGGCGCAGACGTCGGGAGGTTGGCCGGGCGAACGATTTGGTCGTGCGTTTCGAGTACGGGAATGATCTCGCGGCGACGGTAGATGTGATCGCCCAGCGTCACCAGATCCGCGCCGTAGTGAAGAATCTTCTCGTAGATCGCCGGCGTGATCCCCGAGCCGCCGGCCGCGTTCTCCGCGTTGACAATGACGCAGTCGATCTTGTGTTTCGGAACCAGGGTTTCAATCCCTTGGCGAAGCGCGCGACGCCCCGGCGTCCCGACCAGATCACCTACGCAGAGAAGCTTGAGTTGCATGTGGAATCCACTCGCCCGACCCCGGCTAAGCGGTCGTTCGCTTCACGTGATGAGCGCTGCCACGACGGTTCACCCATCCCACCGGCTACCGCGCATGCGCAACGGCTCGAACCTCACGCAACACCGTAACCTTGACCTCACCCGGATAGGTCATCTGATCCTCCACTTTCTTCGCAATGTCGCGAGAGATCTTGGCGGCCATATTGTCATCAACACGCTTCGCATCGACGATCACCCGAACCTCGCGGCCCGCCTGAATCGCGAAGGCTTCTCGCACACCGTTTGACTCCATCGCGATCTCCTCGAGCTGTTGCAGGCGCTGAATGTAATGTTCGAGCGAAGCCCGCCGACCACCCGGGCGCGAGGCGCTGATGGCATCGGCGGCCATCACGATGGGCGTATAAGGACTGGTGGATGGAATGTCGCCGTGGTGACCTTCGACCGCGTTGAGAACCTCAGGCTTCTCGTTGAAGCGCTTACAGAAGTCCGAGCCGATCTTGGGATGACCGCCCTCGACCTCATGATCGATTGCCTTGCCGATATCGTGCAGCAATCCGCACCGCCGCGCGAGGCGACCGTTGAGTCCGAGTTCGTCGGCAATGGCTTGGCAGAGAAAGGCGACCTCCATGCTGTGCTTCAGCACGTTCTGCCCGTAGCTGGTGCGGTATTTCAGCCGTCCGAGCAGTTCCAACTGCTTACGGTGCAGACCCCCGACGTTCGCTTCGACCGCTGCCGCCTTCCCCGTCTCCATGATCCCTTCCGCCACCTCCTTGCTCACCTGAGCGTACAGCTCTTCAATGCGACCGGGATGGATGCGTCCGTCCTGGATCAGGCGTTCGAGACATTGACGGGCCACCTCACGTCGCACCGGATCGAACGCGCTGACTACGACAACGCCCGGCGTATCGTCGACGATGACATCAACACCCGTAACCTTCTCGAACGCCCGGATGTTGCGCCCTTCGCGTCCGATGACCCGGCCCTTCATCTCATCCGACGGAATGTCCACCGTCGAGACCGTTCGTTCGCACGTGTGCTCGCCGGCGTAACGCTGTATCGCCGTCAGCGTGATGTCGCGTGAAAGCTGAAACGCCTCGTCCTTGGCGGCGGTCACCGCTTTGGCCACATACTCGGCGGACTCCTGTTCGAGCTCGCCTTGCAGCTCCGCGAGCACGGTGCGCTTTGCCTCGTCGGCGCTCATGCCGCCGACGCGCAAGAGCTGCTCCTTTCGCTCCGCCAGCAACTCGGCCGCTCGTTCCTCACGCTTGCTCACTTCGTCCGTGCGCGAACCGAGCTTCGCCTGTGCCTGTTCGAGGTTTCGCTCCTTGGTTGCGAGCGTGTCCAGCTTGCCATCCAGATTGTCCTCGCGCTTGGACAGCCGCCGTTCGACATCTTTGAGCTCGGAGCGCATCTCGTTGGATTCCGCCCGGAGCTTCTCCTGGCCTTCGAGAAAACTCGACTTGGCGTCCACCTCGGCCGTCTTACGAACGACCTTAGCCTCGGATTGCGCATCAGCAATGACACGCTCCGCGTCGTTTCGGGCCATGTCGAGCTTTCCCTTCGCCAACCATCGCATGAGGAAGTAGCCACCGACGAGCCCAACGACAGCGCCCCCGACGATTCCGCCGACGGCCCCCTCGAGCTGTGCAGTTATCGTTGCCAAAAAACCAGCGCTCATGGCACTTCAATCCGTAAAGCTGCAATCACCGTGAGATGGAGCCCGATGACGTGCGCCCCTTGCAGGCAACCGCTCGTCATCGCCACCGACACGATGTACGCATGTCCAATGCTGAGGAGGCTTGTCGCAGGACGGCTGGGGATTGCCGAATGAAGGATGAACCCGGTCCATACGGACAAACCGGGCGTCCTCGATGAGTGAGGCTCGTGGCCGAGCGAAACACGATAGAACGAAAAGAAAGTACCACCGCTCCAGGCGGGTTCAGTCTACGACTGCGACGGCACTCCTAACGTCGGCACGAATGTGCACTCTATTTGTCTCCACTCGACCCAAACGCGCTGCGGAACAAGCAGACCTGCCGCGGCCCCGAGAAACCGGCGAAGAGCCGGCACGCCGGGAAAGAAAACCGACGAAACTCGGTACGTTCCTAACAACGCGGTCAAACCTCACATCACTTGAGGAACAAGTCATCCGGGACATACCACGATTTGCGTACATCGGCCTCGTGCGCCGAAGCTGATTACGCGAACGCGACACGCTACCCAGCAACCGAAGTCGCATACAATCTGACCCGACCTGAGCGGGCCGACTGATGACAAGCGTTCTCCTCAACGTGCAAACAACTGAGAGACGCAAACCGAAGCCGTCATGCCCCGGTCACGCTCGCCCATTAACAATTAAAGCAGAACTTATTTTCCTGCGGGAAAACACCCGCGTTGGATGAGTGTAGTCACTGGCGTGTTATTGTCAAGCCCGTCCCCTCAGGAGCGGGTCACAGTTGGATTCACCGGCCGGCGATTTGCCGATGTCTATTCCTGTCCGTGGCACCGAACCCGATCGGCCCGATTTCGGTATAATCA
>JADFRH010000065.1:0-6201 GCA_022561415.1 Planctomycetota bacterium | reverse complement strand
CGGGCCGCACCGGCGTCCCGTGCCGGCCGGAGGCGCCAAAAAGCGCGAAGCCTGAGACATCCGCCGATGCGCAGGCTGTGCCGGCTGAGTTAGCCAAGAGCGTCGACTCCGTGCTCGACGCGCGCTTTACCTTCGCCAATTTCGTTGTCGGCAGGTCCAATGAACTGGCCCATGCGGCCGCACGGCGGGTCGCCGATTCCGACGGAGGCACCCTTTTTTCCTTCTTGGATTGACGATTATGGGCTACTGGATTCGGATAGCGACGTGCGGAATGGCGATCACCCTGGCCTCGCTGCACCCTGCGTCTGCCCAAAAAGGGCGCGCGGCGGCCAAGCCAAAGGTCAAGGTCCAACTCCTCTCGTCGGTTGAGACGATCGCTCAGGGCGAGGCGTTCGACCTCGGGCTCCAGTTTCAGCTCGAAGAGGGCTGGCACATCTACTGGAAAAACAGCGGCGACAGCGGCATGCCGCCGAAGGTGACGTGGAGCCCGCCTCCTGGCTTTAAGATTGGCGATCTTCAGTTTCCCGTTCCGAAACGAGATGTGGCCGCCGGCAACATAGTCACCAATGTTCTCGGTGGTCAGCCCGTCCTGCTTGTGCGGGTCACACCACCCGCGTTGATCGACACCGACCGCGTGACCATTCGCGTGGACCTGCGATTCCTTCTGTGCAACAAGACGTGCCTGCGCGAGTCCGCCAAGCTCGACATCACGCTACCGATCGCCGCCGAGAATGCCCCGTCCACACCGGCCAACGAGAGCCTGTTCAGCCGCGCCAAACGGTCGCTGCCCAAGACGTCGAGCAAGTATGTCACCGTCTCGGCCAAGACCGACCCGGCCAATCCCCCGCCGGGCAGCAAGTTCGAAATCACGGTCGACGTGAGAATCAAACCCGGCTTTCACCTTCAATCGAACGCTCCGCTCAACCCCAGCTTTGTCGCGACGGACGTTTTTCTGGAACGCGCCGACGGCCTCTCTTTCGGTGAGGCAACGTACCCGGCCCCGTCGTTTCGAACGATCAAGTACGTCGGCAAGGTCAGCGAGTTCGCCAAACACCTGACCGTCCGCATTCCGGGCGAGGTCGACGAATCCAGCACCACCCTGCCGGCCAAGCTCGGCGGCCTGCTGCGGTATCAGGCCTGCAACGACAAGGGTACCTGCTTCCCGCCCGAGGCGGTTAGTTTCGCGCTATCGTTCACCCAGACCGCGTCGACAGCCATTGGGGAAGCGTCGGCTCCCGAAGTCAAACGCTTGGTCAAGGCCTCCCCCGTTGAACCGCCGACCGCGTCTGAGGCATCGCCCCCGCCCACAGATGACAGCAAGAGCAAGGGCGGGTTCGAGGGCTGGCTGGCATCGCTGGGCATTCCCGGGTTGCTCGCGATGTGCTTTCTTTACGGGCTGATGATCAATGCCACGCCGTGCGTGTTGCCGCTGCTTTCCATCAAGGTGCTCGGCTTTGTTCAGCAGGCGCGCGAGTCGCGAAGTCGCACGCTGATGCTCGGACTCTCGTTCGGAGCCGGCGTCATGGTGTTTTTCGTAGCGCTGGGTTTGCTCGCCAGCCAAGGGAAGAACATCCTGCAGTTCCCCGTCGCCGTCATCGTGCTCGGCACGGTTGTCATGGCCATGGCGCTGAGCATGCTCGGCGTTTTCACGCTGCAGGCGCCGACCAGCGCGACGAAACTCGATGCCGCCATCCAAAAAGAAGGGCTGATCGCCTCGTTCGGTAAGGGCACGCTGGCGCCGGTGCTGGGATTCGCATGCACGGCACCGATGATGGCCGGCGGTTTCGCGTGGGCGACCGCGCAGTCGCAGACCATGGCCATTCTCGCCTTTGTATTCATGGGCTTCGGCATGGCCTCTCCCTATATGCTTCTCGGCGCCAATCCCCAATGGCTCAGCTTTCTGCCCAAGCCGGGAAATTGGATGATCACGTTCGAGCGAATCATGGGCTTTCTTCTGCTCGGGTTGGTCGTGTTGCTGATCCACCCTTTGGTTACACACCTGGGGGTCGAGGGTCTCGAGTGGACGCTCGTGTTTCTGGTCACCGTGGGCATGGCCTGCTGGTTGCTGGGACAGGTACGAATCACGATGCCCATCGCGCAACGATGGCGCTATCGTGGCGGGGCGAGCGCAATTGTGCTTGTTTCGGCCTTGGTCATTTACGGCTGGTTCGCTCCATTGGGGGGTGAGCCGATTCCCAACGACAAGATACATGTGTCGGGACCGATCGCGTGGCGACAATGGTCAGCGGAGGAGGTCGAAAAAACCGTCCGAGCCGGCCACACGGTGTTCGTGGATATCACGGCCGCCTATTGCACGAACTGCAAGATCAACAAGAAAGTGGCGATCAACACGCCCGACACGGTCCGGAAGATTCAGGATCTCGGCGTGGTGGCGTTCCAGGGCGATTTCACGAGCGGAGACGAGCGGATCTTTCAAACACTACAGAAGCACGGGCGAGCCGGGCCGCCGCTCGATTTGATTTACCCGGCCGGTGATTACGAGAACCCCATCATCATGAGCGCTCTGTTTTCCCAGACGGAGTTTCTCCGCCGGCTGGACGAGGCCGGACCCTCTAAGAGGCCGTCCGTGGCTGATGCTCAGCCTTAACGCCGAACAAACCGGGCAAGCAGGTCGTCGACCGACAGAGTCGCGAAACGGGTTGCACTGTCCGAGTACGCATAGGGCAGGACCAAGTTGCCGTTGTGGATCATACCGCCGCACGAGTAGACCACATTCGGTACATATCCGTCGCGTTCCTCTTCCGTGGGCATCAGGATCGGCTTGTCGATGTGCCCGATCACGCGTGACGGATCGTCGAGATCGAGCAGCAGCGCACTGATCCAATACTCGCGCATCGGGCCGACGCCGTGCGTGATGAGAATCCACCCCTTCTGCGTTTCAAGCGGCGACCCGCAGTTTCCAATCTGAATGAACTCCCAGGGATAGGTCGGGCTGTGGATCTTCTCGCCCTCATTCCAAAAATGCAGATCGTCCGAACGGAGAATGTAAATGTTCTCTCCGTCAAGGCGCGAAATCATGACGTAGCGGTCGGCGACCTTTCGCGGGAACAGGGCCATGCCTTTGTTTTGCGCACACCGTCCGTTGATCGTGTTGATTCGGAAATGCGAAAAATCAGTGGTTTGGATGATCTGCGGCAGAATCTGCCAGCCGTTGTAGGCCGTGTAGGTCGCGTAGTAGACGATCGTGCCGTCATCGCCCGTAAACCGAACGAAACGAGCGTCCTCGATCCCGCGACTTTCGTTCTCGGTGACGGGGAAGATCACCCGTTCGGAGATATCCGAGTCCTGCGGAAACTCCAGCCGATAGCTCGAGCGCGCGAGCCAGACCATCGTTTCACACAGCTCGCCAAACGTTTTGGAATCGCTACAGCTTCGCCGCGCCGTGGCGATGGCGGTTTGTAAGTCGCTCAGTGTGTATTCGTCATCGAGAAGCTGGAAGATCGGACTGACCATCGGCGAATACGCGCCCATGTCCTGAAGCTTCAGAAAGAGGCGGTTCTTGTCGCGTAGGTGATCGTCGACCGGCTCTTCGGAGGCCGCGTACGGCGTGGTCGGATCGAGCGAGATGTTGCTGGAAACATCGATGACGCCGCTGCGAAACTCGATCGAAGAGATATGGCCCTCACCGCAAGCACGAAGACTCATAACGAACCGGGCCGATCCGGCCTCGAGGCCGCTCTGGTCCGGATGCAGAACCATGGACGGGTTGAACAGCGCTACGGATTCGAGCGAATACTCGCACGTAAAGTAGGCGCCGATCAAGCGCTGGCGCTGAAGCGACGCATCATCACAACCGCCCCGCGGAGCGGCGACAGCGCGATAGTTGCGATCGAAGGCGGCTTCGATGTTCCTGTGGCGCGAGGCGTAGCGCGAAAGCACATCCGCCAGTAGCGACGAAACCGTATCCTCGTCAAGCTGCATCGCCCGGGCGACGATGGCGTCAACCCGTGTTTCGTCGCCCGCAACGTAGCGGCGCGTGATCACGCGCTTGGTATCGGCCGTCAGCGTAAGCGAAGACCTGGTGACCGTCAGATCCATGGTAGCTACCGATCCCGGACTATCCGGCATATGTCATTCCCGCTAAGCCCCTCCCGCTCCATCACCTGCCATCGGCGGCACCGTCCGAACATCGACCGGCCTACTGCACCCGCACTGCCTAATGATAGTCGGCCCTGAGGGGGGGCGGGTTGATTCGCAACGAGTCCGTATTCCGATAATACGCACGCGTCCCACGCGTTCGATTTCCCGAGGCCCTGCGGCTCAGGTTGCGCGGGGGAACAGCATGCGGCAGCCCGACCCGGGAATAATCTAGGCACGGATCGCCACCGTGTCTATCGGCATGGCAGACCTCCGGCACGCATCGCTATTACGGCGGGGACCGCTCGGGTACGATAACCTCACAGCGGTCGGCCGTGGATTTCGGAGTCGATCGCGTCCGCGACCATCGGAGAAACCTGACCATGCGAGCACCCATTGTAAGACGATTCGAGGGGAACCCGATCCTGACGGCCAAGGATATCCCGTACCCGGTCGAAACCGTCCACAACGCGGCCGTGGTCAAGCACGATGGCAAGTACATCATGCTGTTTCGCTCACACCGGGACAACGGGCGGTGCATTCTGGGCCTGGCCGACAGCGACGACGGGTTCCGATTCACAGCGCGCCCGGAACCATTCATGACGGCCAGCCCCGACGGGGTCTTCGGCGAGTACGAGGCCTACGGCGTCGAGGATCCGCGAATCTGCAAGTTTGACCAGCAAGCTGGTTGTACCAGTGGCGAGTACCTGATTACCTACAGCGCCTATTCGAAGCACGGCGTACGCATCGGCCTAGCCAAGACGCGGGATTTCAAGTCGATCGAGCGCATCTCGCTCATTAGCGAGGCCGACATGCGCAACGTGGTTATCTTCCCTGAAAAAATCGATGGGCGCTACGCCCGACTCGACCGCCCGCACAGCGAGATTTCGCCCTGGTCGATCTGGATCAGCTATTCGCCCGACCTGGTCCACTGGGGCGATTCGCGCGTGGTAATGAAGCCGGTGCAGTATCACTGGGACGAGATGAAGATCGGACCGGGTGCGACGCCGATTAAGACGCCGCGCGGCTGGCTGCACATCTATCACGGTGTGTTCCCGACAATGGACGGCTCGGTCTATCGACTCGGCGTTGCGCTGCATGATCTGTACGACCCGTCGAAGATTCTCGGCGTGTGCGACCGGTGGATCCTGCAGCCGGAAGACCCTTGGGAGGTCATCGGCTATGTCCACAATGTCGTGTTTACGTGCGGCGCCGTCCCCGAAGACGACGGCACCGTCAAGATCTACTGGGGCGGGGCGGACAAGGTCATGTGCGTAGGCACGGCCGAGATCGACACGCTGGTGGACCTGTGCCTCAACGAAAGCCGGCCGGCGCTGTGAGCGTATTGTCTTCGTTGTCGAATTCGGCAAGACCGCGCAGGCTGAAGTCTGCGGCTCAGCTAGTGAAAATCGCGGGATCGGCTTCGGAAATCCTTCAGCCTTGCGGACATGTCTGAGATTCGGGTTACGTTGAGGTGAACGACCTCGCCCCTTCGCTCGACGCGGCCCTCTACGATCAAGGCCGAGGCGGCGTAGGCGGCTGCTCGATATTTGTCGTAGATCTCTGGACGAATGACGAGATTGGCCACGCCGGTCTCGTCTTCCAGCGTGCAGAACACGATGCCTAGCGCCGTCGAGGGGCGCTGGCGAATGAGCACCAACCCACCGGTACACATGCGCCGGCCGTGCCTTGCGTTGCGCAGCTCCTTCGACGTCTTCACGCGAAGCCTGGTCAATTCATCGCGAATCAACGAGATGGGATGAGCATTGAGCGACAGGCCCAACGTCTCGTAGTCGGCCACGACCGTGTCGTGCAAAGTCGGTTCAGGCAGGTTCGGCCTGTCCTCCTTGATCTCGTGCCCTTCGAACATCGGCGGTCCATACTCGTCGCTGATCGTGGACGCGATCCGCAAGGTGTCCGCGCAGGAAATCGTCCTGGTAGACGACGGACAAAATGCGACAAATATTGTCCACGTCGACAACCTGGTGCAGGCCATATTGACCGCACTCGAGACGGACACCGGGTGGGGTGAACGGTACTTCGCCAACGAAACCGAGCCCACGACGTGGAAGCAGTTCTACACGGACCTCGCCGCCATGGCGG
>JADFRH010000064.1 GCA_022561415.1 Planctomycetota bacterium | reverse complement strand
TACTCTTGATCCATTTGGCGCTCCAGATCGTTCCGCGGGCGAGTAGCATTTAGGGGCTCACCATCGAGGGCCCATCACGGCTCTCCGTCTTCTCGCTCTGTTGTTCGATCGATTTCAGCGCGGGGGCCAGCACGAGTTCGGGAATATTCGGAACACGCATGTCGATGAGACGAACCGCCAGCAGCGTGCCCAAAACAAGCAGCATGAACGCGAGTGTTCTGGTACGAACCTCGAAAATGCGACGGTGATAGCGCCCCACATAGGTCAACAGACCCATCGAAAGAAGGGTCATCATCCCGACCATTCCGAACCGCCGCCGGAGTTCCTGATTCCGGGCGCGGACGGCATCGGAAGTGCCCAGGAGCAGAAAATCCAGATAGGCCGCGTGTTCCCGCCGAAGCAGGTCGTACTCCTCAGACCCCACCACTCCCGGCTTGACCAACGTCTCGCCCTGCGCATACGCCGTCACCGCTTCGGGCGTCGCATTCGCGGCCTCCTGCATCGCTTGCGCCGTGCGTTCGCGGTTAAACAGAATGGTCGGCTGATCGCTGAAAACTCTAAGAACGACCGCCTGAACCGTCCCGGCCATCTCGCGAATGCTGAAGCGGCGCGCGAGCCCGATCGCACTTCCCTCGAGCGCTCGGGTGTTGAGTTGCCGAATCAGATCGGCGTGGGGAATCTCGAGCACGTTGACAACGCCGTCATCAACGGGCAGTTCGAGGCGAACAAAGTCCGTCACGCTCGCGGGCGTCCGAGGCGACCGAAGCGACCGAAGCAGATCGCGAACGACATATTCCTGTTCCAGCGGCAGTTCATCGACCGCCTTCCGTACCCGGCCGCGGCCGTCGTCGTCTGCCAGGGCATGCAGCCGTTCGTAAGCCGCGACTTCAGCCGGCACGCCTAACTGTTTCACCGCCTCTTCATAAACCGCGAATGTGTCGGCGTTGACCGCCGCTTCGTAGACGCGCACCAGGTCGGAGCGAATACGCTCAAACGTCAACCGCGTGTCGCTACGCTCGTAGTAGCTCGGGACCGAGGCACGCGCCGCCTCGCGGTCCGCGGCGCTCTGGTCGGCGTCGGGAATCTGAAACGCCAATCGAGCGAAAACGGGTTGGTAGATATGCTGTCCGATGGAATAGTCGAGCGTGGACTCACCCAACATGGCAATGGTCGACACACCCAGGGTGAACAAGACCCCCGAAATCACGGGCCACGACCCTATCCGAGACAGCATCCGCGTCCGGAGCGTCCCCGCGACGCGCGCGCGCTGCTCGCGGACTTGCTCTCGTCGAGTTGCCTTCTTTGTCGTGCGCTCGGCCATTACCCGCTACTTTAGCCCGCGGTGCCTCTGCATCATCGTTGGTCACCGAATCGGCCGTCGGCTCGACCGTGCTGCATCGAATCTGGTCTGCCATCCATAGGGCCAGGAAACGGAAGAATCACGCTTTTCCTTCGTTGTCGGCGTACGCCTCGACCACCCGCTGCACGAGCGCATGCCGCACGATCTCGCGGCTGCTGAGTCGCACCACCCCCACGCCGGAGGTTCCCTCGAGCCGCGCCATGGCTTCGTCAAAGCCACTCGGCTTACCCCCCGGAAGATCGCTCTGACTGTCATCGCCGGTCACGATCATCTTGCTGTGATGACCGAACCGGGTCAGAAACATCAACATCTGCGACGTCGTCGCGTTCTGCGCCTCGTCCAGGATGATCACCGCGTTGTTGAGCGTGCGACCACGCATGAAAGCCAGCGGGACCACCTCGATCACATCGTTCTGCATGTATCGCTTGATCTGATCGAACGCCATCATGTCGTGCATCGCGTCGAACAGAGGCCGAAGGTAGGGATTCACCTTCGCCTGCAAGTCGCCCGGAAGGTAGCCGAGCTTCTCACCCGCCTCGACGGCCGGACGCACCAGCACCAGACGCTTGATCTTTCGATGCTTCAGCAGCGACACGGCGACTGCGACGGCCAGGTACGTCTTGCCCGTGCCCGCCGGACCGACGCAGAACGTCAGATCGTTTTCCCGTATCGCTCGCACGTAGTCGCGCTGCCCCGGCCCGCGCGGCACGATCTCGGCCGACGGCAGCAGCACGTCGATCGCCATCTTCCCGTTGGCGTCGCCCCCTTCCGTGGCCTCGCGGATAGAGTCCTCGACCATCTCGTCGGTGATGTCGGGATTCGTGCGCAGCAGTCGTTGCAGAGACGCAACGACTTGCGCGGCTCGTCGCACGTGTTCGTCCGGTCCGCTGATATGGATCGTGCTGTTGCGGGCGGAGATGCGCACGCCGAATGCCGCCCGCACCAAACGAAGGTTTCGATCGGTCGCTCCGTACAGCGCGTCGCAACGCGACGGATCATCGATGGGTATCGCGATTTCCAAAAACTGTAGCTCGGTCCTTCCCCAAAGCTCCGCAACGGACTTAGGCAACCATGACCGACACCCGCTCCGGCTACCAGGCTGTCATGAGAATCCATGCAACGGGCAAAGCCAACAACGGACTATCGATCAGATCCAGTATACCTCCAAAGCGGGGGATCAGCTTTCCCGAGTCTTTCGCACCGGCATCCCGCTTAAAGCACGACTCGACGAGATCCCCAAGCTGCCCAACTGCCGATAACACCAGTCCGAAAGCCAGAGCCCAGCCGATCAGCGAGACCAAGTCGTTATTATCGGACAACGCGAACGCCCGCGACATATCCCGAAACATTTCGCCATACGGACCTTTCAGCCCGGCCGTCGAGGCGATTCGGCCGGCCGACGCGAAAAGCACGGACGCACCGGCACTCGCCGCCAGTCCGCCGAGCATCCCCTCCACGGTCTTTCCGGGGCTGATCTTCGGAGCGAGTTTTCGGCGACCCAACGCGGAGCCCGCGAAGTACGCCCCAATGTCGCTGCACTTGGTCACCAGAATCGCGATCAGAAGCAGCCACGCGCCGTCCTGGGCGACCACGTCACGCCCGCAACGCAGTTGAATCGCGAAGGACCCCAAGAAACCGAAATAGAGAATCGTAAAAACCGTCGCCGCAAAGTCCCGAAGCGAGCCGCTCGGGTCGCCTCGTGCCACGAGACAGACGCCCCCCCCAACAAATGCCAGGGCAAGGAGCACGACTTGGCCATAAAGTCCCTCGACCTGTGCGGGGCCTGACCCGAGCCAGCCGGCCGCCGAAAGCCACGGCGCCAACATCATCGCCGTGACCATGCTCAGTGCGAAGGCGACGTTCGGTCTCGATCCGGTGGCTCGAAGCAGCCTCACGAACTCGACCGCACCGACCACCACCATCGCGACGCAGGTCAACGGCAGTAGGCTGCCCCGTGCCAACAGCTCAGCGAAGGCGCCGCTCGCAGTGGCGGCCCATCTCGCAATATGAATATCAAGAAGTACCAACGCGAGAATCAGAGCGATCGCCGTAGCGCCGTACGACACACGCTGTCCCATGCCGCGACCGCGCCTCGCCTCCACCGTGGCGGAAAGCAGCGGCTGCGCATCAGAGTCGGGATGTTTCGGGGTTTCTACCACGATCTCGACGTCATGCAGGTCTGGGCGCGCGACCGAGTCTAATCATCAGAGTGGGCCGCCTTCGCCTCGCCGGGCAGCGGAGCCGCGGCCACGGGACACTTGATCGAGCACTCCCAGCACAGACCGGAAATCTGAAAGCGATGCGTGATGGCGTGAAAGTGATTTCGTTGGGCGATCCGTGTGCGCAGCTCAATCACTTCGTCCGAGGAAAACTCGATGATTCGCCCGCAGCGTTGGCACACGATGTGATCGTGGGGATCCTCTCCGTACGCGAACTCGTAGTGCGCCTGTTTGACATCGAACCGAACCTGTTTGAGTATCCCGCAGTCAACCAGCAGCGGCAACGTGCGATACACCGTCGCTTTGCTGACTTTGCTGCCGCGCTCACGCAGCAGGTACAAGACCTGTTCCGCCTCGAAGTGGTGACTCAGGCCGACCGCAGCGTCCAGCACCTTTCGGCGCGCGGCCGTGTACTTGATGCCGTGCGTCTTGAGGTGGCGGCGAAAAGCCTCGTGCAGCTCCGCGACGGGATGAATTTGCTTCGTTTCTTCCATAGACGCCCAAACAGCGACCGGACGATGAAACCCATGATCTCCGTCGCGAGCGGATTATCGAATGCCGATCGTGTGGAGGCAAGTTGGCCTGCGAGGATTTCTCGTTTCGGCAAGGAGGTGCCCTGCACCCGAGCGGTCGACCCGGGGCGCGGTGAGCCTTATCATGTCGGTGATCGCGGACCAGACAAGGCCGACAGCCCGGTGCCTATTACGATGCACGATCCGAACGCCCCGAAACGAAGGGTTTTTTTTTGCGAAGCCGCAGCGCGACTCATTACGCCGCTGGCCGACTACATCGAGAAGCGGACGAACGAGCCGCGAGATTCCGGATGGCTGCGTCCGCCCGGTGCGATCGCGGAGTCGGCGCTGGTCGAGGCCTGTATCCGTTGCGGCGCCTGCGTGGAGGTTTGCCCGGCCGATGCGATATTCGCTCTGGCCGATTCCTGTGGCGCCGCGGCGGGCACGCCGGCGATCGATCCCGATCTTGCCGCGTGTGTCGTTTGTGACGGTCTCAAGTGTACCACCGTGTGTCCAAGCGGAGCGTTGCTTCCGCTGGTGAGCCCGGGCGATATCGCGATGGGTGTCGCGGAGGTGTATGCGTCGTTGTGCGTGCGCAGCCGGGGCGAATCATGCACCGCCTGTGTCGATTCGTGCCCGATGGGCGAAGCCGCGATCGGATTTCCCGACGACGGACCGCCGAGCGTGGTCAGCGCGGGATGCGTCGGGTGCGGCGTGTGTCAGCTCCGTTGCCCGACCGATCCCAAGGCCATCGTTGTCATACCGACGTGAGACGCGAGGGAAATGCGCACTATTACGCGTTCGCTCCCAATCAGCTCGGCGACCTCTACGCGGGCGCCGAGGCGTTCAAGCGTGGCCCGCATTGGCGCAGCGTTCGCAACCAATTCATCTGAATGAGCGATGAGTGCCGGAAGTAAGGCCATACGCTTTGTGGTCGTGTACGCGCCGTCGAAGGTGCATGTCGTGCTACCAACGATTGCTGATCGGCTGCCGGTGGAGAAGGTCGCACGGTTCACGGCCATCAGTGACAGCGAGGGGATGCCGAAACCCGACATGTTCCTGGAGAACCTAATCAAAAACATCGACGCGCGAGAGACGGTGGTACGTCACTGGTGTGCCGATGAACGGGGTCGCTGACTCCCTGGCCAAAATCCCGAACCCATCTCGATCGTCCGCAGAAGGAGCGTAGACATCCGCGAACCAGGTCGGTCCCGCACGCTGGCTACGGAGCGAGTGGGCACAGAACCACTTCACCACCGTCCGCGATTCTCTTGCCGTCGTAAAGCGTAAAGGCACCGACCCCGACCAGCAGGTCAATCTCTCGAAGAAGATCCTGCGGTCCGCAAGCGCCGCTTCGATTGATATCACACTGGAACAGTGTGCAGGTGCCGGGATTGTTCAGGCATTCCTCGAGTGCCGAAATGTCATTGAGTTCGACACCGCCAAAACTTTGGGAGCGAGCGTCGGAGTTCACATCGCCCGGCATGATGCCGAGGCAGACACCATCGCCAGTCTCGTTAAACGTAATGCAATTCCAGCTCTGTTCGCGCATCGGACCCGTCAGCGAAACCGTTACATCGCTTCCGTTTGACGTGGCGGTTGCTAGGAACGGACCGGTCACATCGGGCAAAATGTCGAGGCTAAAGTTGGAGGTGCTGGCGATGCTCGTGGTGTCTGCACAGTCGAACGTGAAGGTTACCGAGCGTGGAATCTGGTTGTTGCTCCCGTCGGGATCGGTCGGCTGGCGCCCGTCGATCGTACAATTCGGTATGTCGGTCGCTACGATGTTCAGGCAGCTACACTGGCCCGCGGCGGCGCCGGGTGACGTCACCGTAATGGTAAGCCGTTGCCTTGTCACCGGGGAAATCGGCACTCCAGACTGATCGAGCAATTCCGTATCGCTCGCCAGAAGAATCAAGCGAAACGTACCGCACGCATCGTCCGAGACCGTGAGTTTCAGCGTGCCGGCGTACTTGGGCGGAATGGTGTACGTCTGTGAATCGGCGGGAGAAATCAGCAGCGCCCCGTAACGAAGAATGGGACCTCGGAAGTCGACCACGGCGAGATGCGAGTGCGGTAATCCCGTACTGGGATCTATGAAAACGAAGTCGGCCCGGTTTGAATCGATGAACACGCCCTGTGATGGATCGTGGTTGGGGCCGACGCAAAAACCTGCCCCTGTGTCACAGAAGGGGAACTCTGCCACGCAATCGTCGTCGGTTGTGCAACCGATGGCATCCGCAGTCGCGATCGGGGCGTCCCATCCAAGCGGCACCATGCTGCCGCGCGTACCGCTGACAAGAACATTCCGGCTCATGCCGGTTTGATAACTCTGGAGGGCTTCGATGGTCGTTGTCCAATCGGACAAGAAAATCTCGGCCGTGATCGTGTCCCCGGAAAAGACCGAAATCGAATTGGTGGGCGCTATCGAGCTGCCGTTGATTGCCACCGCCTTCAGCGAGACCTTCGCAGTCGCCAGAACGTCCATCGACGCAGCCGAAAGCAACCCGACAAAACCCAAAAACAACCGAGAGCGCCCAATAACGCTAGTCATCGCTAACCCCCTACACCATCGATTTCAGTACCTGTGTGATCGGAAAAAAAGCGCCGAAGCACGGCAAGACTGCCCAGTTTAGCCGAAAGAACCGACGCATGCAACCGTTTCTTGAAGAATACCGTTCCCGTGCGTCACGCCGGGGAAACGTCGTCCACATTGCCAGGAAGTACCCCCAAAGGACAGATCGAGCGGCCGGTCGTACGCAAAAAACGCACCCACGCCGGGAAGCAGTTACCCCCAATTCTCGGCGCCGCAGACCCCCGTCACGCGATCGCATTGACGCCACGCACCGGATGGAGAATCCCCCCCAAGCTCCGCCGATTATAGGCGACCGCGGTGGGTCTGTCCATCCTTTTGCGGGGGTTTCCCGCCGGTCCTCCAAGAAGCTCCCCCGGACGCAAGAATCGCGTTTGAGCAAGGTATCGGACGTACAACGCCCTCGAACATCCGCGCCGCCAAGGTCACGCGTCCTGGTGTGCGGACACCCATTCATGCGAAGAGCCGCCAAGCCGGCTCGCGGCACGGGGGCGAGCGGCCGGCGCTGCGCCCGCCATGGCATCCTCTTGGGCCTCCTCCGCAGCGGACTGAGCCAGCATCGCGTCCCATTGCTCGGCGGTCATGAACACTTCGCGGGCCTGTGAACCCTTGTGGTCACCGACGAGCCCGGCCTGGGCCATCTGCTCGATCAGGCGTGACGCTCGCGAATAGCCGACGCCTAGGCGGCGTTGCAGCAGGCTGACGCTTCCCCTTCGCGTCTCGGCCACAATGCGAGAGGCGTCGTTGAACATCGGATCGCGCATCCCGCTCTTTCCGCCGCCCGCAGGTCGGCAGAGCCGAATCAAGTCTGGGTGGAATTCCGGTTCGGCGCGGGGCGCCAGATCGTCGAGCACCGCGTTCACTTCGGAGTCGTCCAGGTAGGTTCCCTGTGCGCGAATGAGTTTGTGCATCCCCGGTGGGAGCATGAGCATGTCGCCCTGTCCCATCAGAACCTCGCCGCCGTTCTGGTCCAAAACGATCCGCGAGTCCATGCGCGACGCCACACGGAAGCATATCCGTGACGGAAGGTTTGATTTGATGAGCCCGGTGACGACTTTCGCCTCGGGTCGCTGCGTCGCGACGATGATATGAATCCCGACCGCGCGGGACTTCTGGGCGAGGCGGGCCAGGTGATTCTCGATCTCCCGCGGGGCGGTCATCATCAGGTCGGAAAGCTCGTCGATGATAATCACGATACACGGAAGGTGAGAGGTGACCCGCGATTTCTCTTGCTCGCTTTCGATGCTGAGCCGCCTGTACAACTCGTCCTTTCCAAGAGCGTTGTATCCGGCGATGTTCTTGACCCGCGCTTCCGCCAGCAGCTCATAGCGCTCGTCCATCCTCGTGACCGCCCACTCGAGGATTCGCTCGGCCTGGGCAACGTCCGTCACGATCGGGCACATCAGGTGCGGCAGATCCTTGAACTGTGCCATCTCGACCATCTTGGGGTCGATGATGATGAGCTTGACGTGGTCGGGACGTTTCGTCATCAGAATGCTCAGGATGATCGCCCGGAGACACACGCTCTTGCCTGAGCCGGTGGTTCCGGCGATCAACAGGTGCGGCATCGTGGTCAGGTCCATCGTGAGTGCCGCGCCGCCGGCGTCTTTGCCCAGAAAAAGAGGAAGCGTCATTTTGCTGGCCGCCTTGCCGGAAACGGTCAGCAACTCGCGAAGGCGGACGACCTCTTTCTTGACGTTGGGCACCTCGATCCCCACGGTGTTCTTGCCGGAGATCGGGGCGACCACCCGGATGGCCGGGGCGCGCAGCGCCCGGGCAATGTCGTTGGAGAGCGTGGCGATCTGCGAGACCTTGATGCCTGCGCCGAGCTTGAGCTCGAACATGGTAATGACCGGTCCCGTGTCGATCTCGACCACACGGGCGTTGAGGCGGAACTCTTCGAGGGTCTGCTCGAGTGTCTGCGCCTGCTTGCGGACGATGTTCTCCTGCTCGGCGCCGAAGCCGAATTCAGGTCTTGTGAGCAGCGTCGGCGAGGGCAGCTTCCAGTTTTCGATCTCGCGCGGGTAGGGCTCCGCCGTTTCTTCCTGCCGAGGCGACGGGAAATTCACGATCGGCCCGGTGCGTGAATTCTGAACTGCCGGCGCAACGGCCACGTTTTCTTCTTCCTCTTCGTCCTCGTACTCGTCTTCGTACTCTTCCTCGTCTTCTTCCTCCACGTCATCGTCGAACTCGGAAGCCTCCCCGATCAGCGCATCGCTCTCTTGTGCCGAAACACCCCCATCCGTTGTGTCGGTTTCGGTTCGTGCTCGGGTGCGTACGAAGCGTCGCATCAAATGGGCTGTGGCCGTCAGAATGTGACCGCTGCGGCGCAGTTTGCCCGGCAGCTTGAGAATCCATCCGTTGGTCGCGAAGATCAACCCGACAAGCAGACCGGCCGACAGCACGACGCTGCTGCCGAGCCAGTGCATGTGTCCCTCGAGCGCGCGACCCAGAGCGAAGCCGACCACGCCGCCGTGTCCGACCGGGAGCATCCTGCCCGCGGGCTCGGTCACCATGTGGGCGAACGCCGTCACGCAGCAAACAACCAGCGCGGCGCCGAGGCCGCGTTCCCACGGGCTGCCCAGGCGACCCTTCATGAGCCGGATGCCGACCGCGATCAAACCCATGGCTAGCAGCGCGAACGAGCCGAGCCCGAGCCAGTAACGAAGTTGATAGGCGAGCCAGGCCCCGACCACCCCGCAGGCGTTGTGGACCGGTGTGTTGTGCGGATATTGGTTCGGGCTGGGCCAATCGCCCGGATCAAACGTGAGCAGCGCCGGCCAGAGAAACGCACAGAGCGCTAGCGCGCCGATGGTGGCCGCGACCGCAGACAAAGCCGGTTTTGCCGGTCGAAACTTTGCTTCCTGAGCGTTCGATTCCATAACGCCGCCTGTGCCCCCGCCGAAGTCCGGGTGTACGCCCTCCGCGCACACCGCGCCTACGAAGGGCTTATCGACGCTTGCGAAGCTTTCACTGGAATCAAACCGGCCCGAGAGGGCGGGAGCGGTGGCCGGGGGCTCGCGCGCGTCGCCCAACGATAATGGAGCCGAGGACGATTGTGAGCATCGCCATGATTGCGAGCCCCGATTGTGAGAGCGTCGGTATCGGCGGCGTCTTCTAGGAAACAGAAGTCCGCCCCGGGAATCGATGTCCCGTCTTGAGTAATGGTGAAGAACGCCTCATCAAGGAATAGGTTATCTTCTAGACCATCAAGATCAACGTCGTCCCACCTTAGAGTCACGGTAGCTGGTGGCGAGAAGGTGGCGCCGGCCGCATTGATAATATAGGAAGAAATGACAATTC
>JADFRH010000063.1 GCA_022561415.1 Planctomycetota bacterium | reverse complement strand
AGAAATAGGAGATGAACGTCGTACCATTGGCCGGGATCACGTAACTAAATGTAGGCGTGCCGGCATTCAACGCCGAATCAAAGATAGTACCATCCGGCGTGCATGGAACACCGGACGTCACGGTATGAAGGCCTTCGCTCCAATCCCAGCGGACGATGTCGCCCGGCTCGACGGTGATTTCTGCGGGTACGAACGAAAGGCCTACCTGCTGAACGACGTGCGTCGTTGCCGCCGCCGTCTCTATGACCAAATCGGCGACACTCTCCGCCACGTAGTCAAACCCGCTGTTGTCCATCCGCACTCGAACCCGAACCTGCGTCGAAGGTGTATCGGGAATCGTCCAGTCATACGTGTGGATGCTTCCCTGCGACGCGTCACCCGGTGGAAGATCCATCGCAATCGGGACAAAATTCGTGCCGCTGTCGATCGAGTACCAGAGATCCCAATCTTGCAGATCGTGCGGAATAAAGATGACCCATCTTATGGTATAGGTCGAGCCGACCTGAAGAACCTCACCGCCGTTCGGAAGGATCAAGTCAACGTGCCCACGCGCCGGATTCGCCAAGAAGCACGCGCATATACCCACCAATCCGATGAAGATCTGCCGCCTTGTCATGTTCTTCCCTCCTCAGGATGGCCGGCGATCGAACGTCGCACCCGCCAACGCGACGTGACGGTTAACGACTCTCGCCGCTTGTACACAAACCTATAATACGAAATTCTCACGACTGGATCAAGGCAGAAACTACGGTATTTGCTTCAAATATGAACGTTCAGCGACCGCAAGGGCGATTTAGCTGCCGGTCGAGCTTGACCAATCGCCGGTGAAGACTTCCACGGCCGGGCCGGTCATGTAGACGTTTTCGTCAGCGGACCATTCCAGTTCGAGATCGCCGCCGGGCAGGGTGGCCGTGATCTTTCGTTGCAAGCGCTCGGTGACAACGCCCGCCACGCACACCGCGCAAGCGCCGGTTCCGCAGGCGCGGGTGATACCGCTGCCGCGTTCCCAGGTTCGCATCGTTACGTGCGTCAGTGAATCGATGCGTACGAAATGGACGTTGATCCGCTGCGGGAACTCCGGCGCGTGCTCGATTCGCGGGCCGACCGTCTCCAACGCGATCGAATCCAAATCGTCCACGAAAATGACGGCGTGCGGGTTGCCCATCGAGACACACGTCACGACGTAGGTCACACCGTCAATGATAAGCGGGGCATTGATAACACCCACCGGCCGGTTTGCGTCACCTGGCGAACGGTCGCCCGCAAGACCACCCGCAACGCCAACCGCGGCGGTCGACAGCGACGGCGAGCCCATGTTCACGCGGACGGCAGCGACGCTACCCTCCGTCAGTTGGCATTCGACCGCTTTGACATCGGCATCGGTCTCAATGCGAAGGTTCGGGCCGGCCACCAGACCGTGGTCGACGGCGTACTTGGCCACGCATCGGATGCCGTTGCCGCACATTTCCGATCGCGATCCGTCGGCGTTGTACATCTCCATGCGGACGTCGGCCGAGGTGGAAGGGTGGATCAGAATCAACCCATCGCTCCCGACGCCGGTGTTTCGGTCGGAGATGGCTCGGGCAAGCGCGACCGGATCGTCGACACGTTCACGGGAGCCATCGACATACACGTAGTCGTTGCCCAGCCCGTGCATCTTGGTGAACTTCATAGGCGTAATTGTAGGGGCAAGAGAGGAAGTCGTCAGTTGTCAGTGCTTCCCGGCGCGCCGGGATTTGGACGTCTTGACGTTTCGATGTTTTGACGTTTCGATGTTTCGATGTTTCGATGTTTCGATGTTTTCTTCCGGCTCTTCACTCTTCACGCCTCCAGGTCTACGTGGAACTGGCCCTCGTCGTCCTTGGTGATGCCCGTTTGCGGCGAGGCAGAATCTTCGGAGGCTTCGGATTCCGGCTCCTTTGATGTTTCGCGTCCCTGGCTGCCACCCCCCTCCGAATCGGCAAAGATTGCTACGTCGGCGTCTTCGGTATCGACCACGGCGCCGGCCTCATCGACCGCCTTGATCTGCCGATTCGTGGCTTGCGCCGTGCCGGCACGTCGCGCCTCGCGCTCTTTGGCGACCTCATTCGACTGGAAGCCGGCCTGGGCGGCGGATGCGGGGATGTCGGACGGTATCTGGGTCACCGCTAATCTCCCTACGCCTGGCCGGCCACGCGAATTTGCCTTAGCCGATGCGGCAAAGGCATGGCTGCGCATCGCCTAGACCAAGCCACCCATCCGGACGAGACGGACTCAAGAGTCCGTCGCACAGTTCTGGGGACAGCTCCTAGCGAACGAACTCCTTGCGCCGTTTCACGAGCTGCTCTTTCAGCCTGGTCAAAATGGCCGAGTGCATCTGCGACACGCGGCTCTCCGACAGATCGAGCGTCAATCCGATCTCTTTCATCGTCATCTCTTCATAGTAATAGAGAATCAGAATCAGCCGCTCGGCTCGCGTCAGGCCCCGCGTGATCAGGTTCTTGAGATCTTTTCGCTGAACGTCGGCGACCGGGTTGCGTCCACGCTTATCGCGAATCACGTCGATCTCACAGACCTCTTTGTTCGAGTCCGTCTCGCTGTAGGGTCTGGAGAGCGACACCTGGGTGACGGCCTTGGCCTCGCGGGCCAACTTGTCGAAGTCCACGCGCGACATGTTCAGGCGTTCGGCGAGCTCGCCCTCGTTCGGTGTGCGCCCGAGCATCGATTCGAGCTCGCGACACACCTTTTCGAGCTTGTTTGACCGGCTTCTCACGAGCCGAGGAACCCAGTCCATGCTACGCAACTCGTCGAGGATGGCCCCGCGAATCCGCGGGGCGCAATACGTCTCGAATTTCACACCGCGATCGAGATCGAACGCCGAGATGGCATCCATCAGTCCGAAGATACCGGCGGACATCAGGTCATCCCCGTCTACCTCATCCGGCAACTTCGCACCAATCCGCTCGGCGTTGTACTTAACGATCGCGAGGTAATTCTCCATCAACATGTTGCGCAACGCCTTGTCGCCGGTCCTCTTGAAGCGCAACCAGACTTTGCCGAGATCCTTCTTTGGCGTAGTCACTTGCATCAACTCATAGCTCCTTAATCACCCGTGCCGATGACACCGCGATCGCCAAAACACCCCGCGCACCGTCGTATCGCATTGGCAATACGGCTAGCCGGCCGCCGATTCCACAGGGGTTTCGTCCGAATCGCTCTCCGCAACGCCGCCATCCGTGCCGGCATTGCTTTCCTCGAATCGCGCACGAATCCGCGATTCCTCCCCCTTCCGATGCTCGTCGATCACGCGTTGCGCGACGCCGCCCAGAAGGAGTCCAATGACGCAAAACAGAAGAAGAGCAAGGATACTGCGCGAAAGGGTGACGTCCGCCGGTACTTGCGCAATCAAACCGGAGATCGTGGTGACTGCAAAGGCCAGCAGTCCCAAACCTGCACCTGCAAAACGGGCAATCATGGTCGCAACATCCTTGTCGCAGCGGCTCGTAGCGAGCGAGAGCCAATCCTCTAATCCCGAAACGGCCAATCCGTACCGAGCTGTACCGTCCCTGACGCCTGGTGCGTTACCGCCCTCATCGTAAGCTACCTGAACAGACCGGCAACTCGACGAAGAAGACTACCGTGGTTTGCGGCAACGGTCCGATCCGCAATCGACCGCGCCAGATCGCTTGCGATGGCCGCGACACACGCACTCGCGTTCGAATCAGGATACCTCAACACAAACGGGCATCGCTGTCGAACGGCCAACTCAACAGCCGTATCTTGAAGGACGTAGCCCAACTCCGCAACAGAATAATTCAGAAATCTTTTGGCGACGTTGGCCACGCGCTGATACGCCTCACGCGCCTCCTCCCGGCTTGCGGCCATGTTGATCAACAAACGAAGCTCGCCCGCGTAGCCTTCCGACCGTAATGTCTTGATCAGCGCATAAGCATCGGTCAGCGCCGGCGGCTGGGGCGTTGACACGATAGCAACACTGTCAGCGGCCTGGGCGAAGCTTATAACACTGCGACCGATCCCCGCGCCGCAATCGATCAGGATGATATCAGTGCTGTCGCCCAGCGTCTGAATCTGTGAAATCAAGTGCTGTCGCTCGAACTCGGTCAGGTCCGCGACCCGCTGAACACCGGACGCACCGGGGATCAGTAAAATTCCGCCCGGACCTTTTACGATCACCTCCGCGAGGGTCTTATCCCCGCTCAGAACGTGCGAAAGCGTGTAACGGGGCTGAACATTCAGAAGCAGATCCGCATTCGCCAGCCCCATATCCGCATCCACCAGCGCCACCCGTAGACCATTTAGTGACATTATTACTGCTAAATTTACAGCAATGTTTGATTTTCCAACCCCGCCCTTTCCGCTGGCAATCGCGATCGTCGTGGCGAAGCGGCGGTGTCCGCGCACCAGTTCACGAAGCTTGCTGGCTTGATCAGGCCGCCCCGCGAACAGGCTGTTCTGCGACATGCCCTATGCCTCCCTCGCAGCGGCAAGTGCGGTACGATTTTCTTGCACACCCGATGGCGGCGTCACCGGCATAAGCGGCTTGCCGGGCGCCTGGTCACCCACGATGAGACGCGCCAGCGCGCCACCCTCACCGACGCGAATATCATCCGGAACATCCTGCCCGGTTGTGACGTACGAGAGACGTGCTTCGGTCTTGTCCAAGCAGGCCAGCATCACCCCGAACCCGATCGCCTCGTCGAGCTTGGTGAAGATGATGCGATCGATTCCGATGCCGGAAAACGCCTCGATGGTCGAAAGCAGCACCGCCTCACCGCAACTGCCGGACAAAACCAGATGGACTTCGTCAGGCCGCCGGACGGAGAAGAAACTCGCGAGCTCATCGAGCTTCGCCGTGTCCTTCTGACTGCGACCGGCCGTGTCGATGAAAATGTAATCGCGGTCGGCCATGCGCGCAAGCGCACGCTCGAGCTGCGGGGGAGAGGTCACGACCTCGAGCGGAACCTCGATGATTTCCGCGTAGGTGCGCAGCTGCTCGACCGCTGCGATTCGATAGGTGTCGATCGTGATCAGCCCCACCTTGCGGTTTTCACGAAGGCGAAAATTGGCGGCGAGCTTGGCAATCGTCGTGGTCTTTCCCACGCCGGTCGGTCCGACAAGCGCTACGACGGTCGGGGCACCGTCCTGCGCGGCCTGGATCGGACCGGCGACCGGAAGCATGGACTCGACCGCTCTCGCCAGATAGGACCGCACGGCCGAGGGGTCGCGCAGTTGATCTTCCGAAAGCCCGCGTCGAGCGCCGGTCACGAGTTGCCGGGCAATGCGTTCGGTGACGGCGTTCTCGACGAGCTTCGTATAGCTTTCGATGAGTCCGTCGGGAAGGCCGCCCAGATGAGCAGACCGCGTCTCGTGCAGGAGTTGATTGACCAGAGACTTGAGCGAGCCGACCTCCGTCATGATGGCCGACGACGCGCGATCATCCATGCACTTTGACGTACGAGACCCCACCCTGACAGCTCCTTCTGTCTTTTCTTCGGACCCCGGATTTCGGCGGAATGTACCGCCTGCGACGCCACCCGGCAAGTCCACATCATCCCTGGCGGCCGTAATTTCCACCGTCGGTTGCCGCTCGCGCCCGAAAACGACACTCGCGGGCACGGTTCGCGTGCTCAGGATGACCGCGTCGCGACCGAACGCTTGCTTGACCTTGCCAAGCGCGTCAGCCATGGATTTTCCTCGAAACGTTTTAAGATTCATCCTTCAGGACCACCATTCCATGTGATTCGATCTCAACCCCTCGAACGATTTCGTTGTAAGAAAGCACCGCAACGGTCGGCAACGACACTTCCGTCATCTTCCGAAGCCAGGGACGTATCTGCGGCGGGCAGAGCAACACCGGCGCGCGACCGCGCGTCGAGGGTGTCGCCTGCTCGACCTGTGCCTTGATCGCATCGACGATCCGCGTTTGCACGGCCGGCGCCAGCGTAAGGACCGTTCCCCGATCGGTGCGTTCCAGCCCCTTGGCAACGAGTTCCTCCAGCGCCGGGTCCAAGGTGATGCAGTGAATGCGATCATCATCGGCCTTGTTGAGATGGCACAGCGTGCGTGACAGGGCGTTGCGCGCGTACTCCGTCAAAATGTCGACGTCCTTACTGCGCGGCGCCACGTCGGCAATCGCTTCCAGGATGCTCTCCAGGTCACGAATCGGAACACGCTCGCGCAGCAGCGCCTGCAACACGCGCTGAATCTCGCCCGGCTTGAGCACCTCGGGTACCACTTCCTCCACGAGCTTGGGAGACCGTTCACGCAGATGGTCGAGCAGTCGGTTGACCTCCTGTCGGGTCAGTAGTTCATCCGCGTGCTGTTTGATCTTCTCGGTCAGGAATGTGGCGATGACACTGGACGGCTCGACGACCGTATAATTTCGATGCTCGGCCTCGTGTCGCTGATCCTCGTCGATCCACATCGCCGGCAGTCCGAACACGGGCTCCTTCGTTTCCGTTCCCGCGATGCGCTCCGACACGGTCCCGGAATCAATCGCCATTAATCCCTGCGGCATGACATCCCCCTTGCCGATCGCCAGACCCTTCAGCTTGACCAGGAATGCGTTGGGCTCGAGCTGCACGTCGTCGCGAATGCGAATGGGCGGCACGACGATGCCGAGCTCCTGTGCGACCTGGCGGCGCATGTTGGTGATTCGATCGAGCAGATCGCCGCCCTGCTTGCGATCCACCAGGCGAATCAAACCGTAGCCGACGTTCAGTTCCATCGGATCGGGAGCGAGATGCTTTTCGATTCGGTCGCCGCCCGCGGGCTTGGCCTTGGCGGCGGCGGTCTCCGCAGCCACCGTGCTGCGATGCTTCTTCAGCGTGGTCGCCACGATGTAGCAGGCCGCCATGAGCATGAACAGAGGGGGTTTGGGCAGGGGCGTCATCGCGAGTATTCCGAGGAAACCGGCGGTCAGGATCATGGCGATCGGACGACCGGTGAGCTGTCCGAGTATCTCCTCACCCAAATTCTTTTTTTCTGCGGATCGCGTGACGATCATCGCGGCGGAGATCGACACGATGAACGCCGGAATCTGCGACACCAACCCGTCGCCGATCGTCAATATCGTGTAGCGGCGCAGGGTTTCACCGATGGGAAGACCTTGCTCGACGAGACCGACGTAGATTCCGCCGAGGATGTTGATGATGGTGATCACCAATCCGGCTATGGCGTCCCCCCGAACGAACTTGCTGGCACCATCCATGGCACCGTAGAAATCCGCCTCGCGCGTGATATCCGATCGTCGTTCCTTGGCCTCGGCGTCCGTGATCGTGCCGGCGTTGAGGTCTGCATCGACCGCCATCTGCTTGCCGGGCAAACCATCGAGCGTAAAGCGGGCGGCCACTTCGGCGATGCGTGTCGCACCCTTCGTAATGACCACGAACTGAATCACCACGATGATGGCAAAGATAATGACCGCCACGGCCAGCGAACCGCGCGCGACAAAGCCGCCGAAGGTCGTAATGACCTGCCCGGCGTCACCCTGGGTGAGAATGAGACGGGTGGTGGCCGTGTTGAGCACCAGCCGAAACAACGTCAGTCCCAGAAGCAGCGACGGAAACGACGAAAACTCGAGCGGACCCTCCATGTACATGACGGTGAGCAACACGATGCCCGACAACGTGATGTTGATCAGTAGAAGTAGGTCCATCACGCCCGTCGGCAGCGGGATCAGAATCACCAGGATCAGACACAGCACGATGGACGGAAGCACCAGGCCGTAGTGCTTCGCGATCACCGGTACGATGCGTGCCTCAATAACGTCGGTGATGGCTGCCATAGGTTACGATCCTAGGATGCGGAAACCAGATTCCTGCGACGGCGCGTTCCGCGCCCGGTCAGTTCGTACACGTAGGCCAGAATCTCTGCGATCGCTTGGTAGAGGCGCTCGGGGACGTATTCACCGACCTCTACGGTTTCAAACAGCGCCCGCGCCAGCGGCTTGCGCTCGACGATGGGGATCCCCAGCCCGGTCGCAATCTGACGAATGCGAAGCGCGATGTGGTCCGCCCCCTTGGCGACCACCTTGGGGGCGGCCATGTTGTCCGCGTCGTAGCTGATGGCCACCGCCAGATGGGTCGGATTCGTCACGATCACGTCGGCCTTGGGCACGTCGTGGTGCAACCGCTGCATGGCGAGCTGCAACTGTACGCCGCGCCGCCTTCGCTTGATGAGCGGGTCACCTTCCATGCTCCGCAGCTCGTCTTTGACCTCCTCCTTGGTCATACGCATGTCGCGCTCCTTCTGGTAGCGCTGCCACGCGAAGTCAAGCAGGGCGACAATCAACAGAACAACACCGAGTCGCATCGTCAGGTCGAACATCAACGACGAACCCAACGTAAACACTTCGCGAAAACCGAACGTGACGGCGAACAGGATCGCATCCGCGCCGCCTTTCAACGTCAGATAGGCGACGAACCCGACCACTAGGAGCTTGGCGAAATTTGCGGCCGCCAGCATCACCGACCGGATCGAGAACAGACGCTTTATGCCGGATATGGGATTGAGCTTCGCCAGGCTAGGCATCAGCGGCTGCAGCGTGAACAACAAGCCGATCTGTGCATAGAGCGCCAGCAACATGGCCACGAACAGGATCAGCAACAACGGACCGACACGCTTCAGCGCCTCGCCTGCGACGGCCCTGGCAAACGGTGGAAGATCGACCGAGCGGTAGACTCCGTCTCCTTCAAACGCCGCGCGCGTAACCATCAGCAGCGTGTTCCAGAGCCCCGGGCCGAGAATCGCCAGTGCAATAAAACCTGACAGCAGCAACACGGCTGCCGTCACGTCCTGACTGCGCGCGACCTGCCCTTTCGCCCGGGCCTCGTTCCGGCGTCGCGGTGTTGCCGGTTCTGTTTTTTCTTCGGCATCGGCGGGCATCAGTTCACCAATCGATTCAGCGTGGGATCAAGACCAAACGTGAGACGGATCCGCTCAACCCCCTCCCACACGGCGTCAACAAGCAGATCCTCGGACGCCCCCATCGCCAGGGCGGCGATCGCAAGAGCCGTAATCGCGCGTATCGCGAAACCCACGGTCAGGATGTTGAGTTGCGGCATCGTGCGAGAGAGAAACGCCAGCGTCGTCCCGACGAGAAACAGCGCGATCAGCACCGGACCCGCGAGTCGAATGCCGAGAATGAACGCGGCCGCGAGCATCTCGACCAACAGTAGCATGAACGACTCGTTCATCTGAAACGAAAGTACGGGAATCACGTCGAACGTATCAAGCAGAGCCGCCACGGCGGCGCGGTGCCCACCGGCGAGCAGAAACACCACCGTAAAAGCAATCGTGTAGACCTGACCGGTGATGGAGACCTGTGAATCTGAAGCGGGATTAAACACATTCGCCAGCGCGATGCCGGCCTGGCGCCCGACCATCATCCCGCCGACCTCGGCCCCCATCAGCAGGAGCGACAGCGACAATCCCAGGATTACGCCGATCATCAGTTCACCCACGCCCCCGACCAGCGCGGCGGACAAGGTGATGTCGACCGGAATGTGGCGCGCCGCCAGCGGAAACGTCATGGTCGCCAGGGCGACGACCATCGCGACGCGAATGCGTGCAGGAATCACACTGCTCCCGAAGATCGGCGCAGCGATCATAAGCCCTGACACGCGCGTCAAAACGAGTGCGAAAGCGGGTAACGAGAGCAGAATGTCGAACGGCAACAGGGGCATTTCTTGTTTATGATTTCTATCGTAACTGAGATGCTTACCAAGGAACCGTGCTGAGTGACTGCCGCGCGAACAGGATCATCCGCTCGCCGATCCACGGGATGAAGATCGAGGCGGCGACCACCATGGCGGCGATCTTGGGCACAAAGGTCAGCGTCTGCTCCTGCAACTGCGTCACGGCCTGGAACAGTGCGATCATCAAACCGACGACCAGCCCCACCAAGAGGATCGGAGCCGAGGTCATCAGCGCCGACGACGCTGCCCACGAGACCTACGAGCCCAGCTCCCAGGGTTGGCGCGACATCGTACGCGAGTTTGGGCGAGGGGCGCTAACGCCCGACGGCCG
>JADFRH010000062.1 GCA_022561415.1 Planctomycetota bacterium | reverse complement strand
AAGTCGGCGGTCGTGTTCATCGAGCACCTCCGAAGCGCGACGACTGACGACGCGGTGCGGAGGATGGCTGGCGACATCCTCGCGGACGAAGAGGGCCACGAGCAGATGCTCGACGCGAAGCTCGCGCGGTTCGAGGCGAGAATCAATCGAGGCGAGAAGATCGAGCCGGCCGACTGGATGCCCGACGGCTACCGCAACCAGTTGATCCGCCTGATTCACGTTCACGCCAACAGCGAGATATGCGGGGCACTGCCGGAGGGCAAGTGGATTCCCTGCGCTCCGACCTTCAAGCGCAAGATGGCGCTGGTTGCGAAGGTGCAGGACGAGGTCGGTCACGCGCAGCTTCTGTACCGGGCGGCCGAGACGCTGGGACCGAGCCGCGAGGAGTTGCTCGAGTCGCTCATCGCCGGAAAGAGCAAGTTCTCGAACGTGTTTCACTATCACGCGGAGACCTGGGCGGATGTGGCCGTGATCGCCTGGCTGATCGATGCGGCCGCGATCATCAACCAGACCATGATGGCCGAGGGCTCGTACGGTCCTTACGCCAGGGCGCTCAAGCGCATCTGCTACGAAGAAGCGTTTCACATGAAACACGGGTACGAGATGTGCGCTGTGCTCGCCACCGGCACCCAAGTGCAACGGGCCATGCTCCAGGACGCCCTGAATCGTTGGTGGGCGCCGATCATGATGTTCCACGGCCCGTCGGACAAAATATCGACGCACACCGAGATGCTCCTTCGATGGAAGATCAAACTAAAAACCAACGACGCGCAGCGCCAGCAGTTTCTCAAACAGTTCGTGCCCAAGATGTACAATCTGGGCTTGACCGTTCCAGACAAGTCGCTGCGATACGACAAGGACACCGACCAGTGGCTCTACGACGATCCCGACTGGGAGGAGTTCAAACGGGTGATCAACGGCGGCGGACCGGCCAGCGCACTGCGCTTGCAAACGCGAAAGATGGCCCATGAAGAGGGGCGATGGGTCCGCGAGGCGATGGCGGCGGGTGCCAAGAAACGATCGATTGCGGCGATGAATTAGCGGGGAATGCCGCGCTTGCGCGAGATACACCATGACCGACACCCAGTGGCCCGTATTCGAGGTTTTTCATCAGCAGGCGCGGGGTGAGCCGCACGTTTACGTCGGCTCGGTTCATGCGACGGACGCGGAGATGGCGTTGATGCTCGCCAAGGAGCAGTACACGCGTCGGCAGGCGTGCGTGAACCTCTGGGTCGTGCCGGTCGAGGCCATCACGGCCAGCGACTATGAGGACTCGGACATGTTCGAGCACCCGACCGACAAGAGCTACCGCGAGTCGTGGGGCTACAAGACGCCCAAGACGACGCACGCAGGCGATCAGGGGGGTGAGACGTAGTGGTCACGTTCGATTCACTCGGTGATCTTCAGGGCATCACGCGCGACGGCGTCGTCGATCTGCTCTATCGCATGGGCGACGACGAGCTGGTCATCGGGCATCGCAACTCGGAATGGACCGGTCTCGCGCCGATTCTCGAGGAAGACATAGCGTTTTCGTCCATGGCCCAGGACGAGATGGGCCATGCGCAGGTGTACTATCAGATGCTGCACGAACTCGGGGAGCCGGACCCCGACGAGTTGGCCTTCAATCGAAATCCAAGGCAGTTTCGCTGTGCGTCGCTGGTCAGTCTTCCGAACGAGGGCGACTGGGCGCTGTGCCTCATGCGACAGTTTCTATACGACGCGGCCGAGACCATCCGGCTCACGGCGCTGATGAACTCGACGCTCACGCCCCTGGCGCAGGTCGCGACCAAGCTCTCCAGTGAAGAGAAGTATCACCTGATGCACGGTCGAGTCTGGGTGTTGCGGCTGGGTAGCGCGTCGGAGGAAAGCAACGAGCGCATGCAACAGGCGCTGCACACGACCTATCCACATGCACTCGGTTTGTTCGAGCCGACCGAGGCGGACGAGTCGC
The DNA here is from genome assembly GCA_022561415.1 of Planctomycetota bacterium. Next base: position 8,135 of record JADFRH010000062.1, on the reverse strand, counting down.
TGGCGCACTCCGGCATCTGTCCTCGTGAGGAGGAGTTGCAGCGCGAGTGGGAGTCGGCCATCGCGCCGGTACTCAGCGACGGCGGGCTGATGCAGCCCGAGACGGTGGAGCCGATGTACGGCGGTCGGTTCGGCAAGCATCCGCACGCGCTGGCCGAGCTGCTGGGAAAGATGCAAGAGGTCTTCCGGATCGATCCGACCGCGAAATGGTGATGACAACCGTGACGGACAGGAACTCACCACCGGCGGCGACGACAAGCGGTGCAGACCGGACCGCGAGGGTGTGGGAATCGTTGCGCGGCGTCACCGACCCTGAAATCCCGGTGCTGAGCATCCTGGACCTGGGCATCATCGCCGACGTGCGGATCGGCAGCGACGGTGTGACCGTGGACCTGACGCCGACGTTCGCCGGATGTCCGGCACTCGACATGATCCGCGACAACATCAAGGAGGCCGTCGCGGGGCTCGGCGAGACCCAAGTCACGGTCAACATTGTCTACGATCCGCCCTGGACGACCGATCGAATAACCGAAGCCGGCCGGCGCACGCTGAAGGAATTCGGCCTCGCTCCACCGGGCAAGCGATGCGAAGGCGGTTCGACCGTGCCCGACCTCGAGAGCGTCGCTTGCCCCTTCTGCGACTCGACCGACACCGATTTGGAATCGCTCTTCGGCCCGACGCTGTGCCGATCGATCCATTACTGCCGGGGCTGTCTGCAGTCCTTCGAGCACTTCAAGGCGGTATAGGGTTCCCTGTTGACTTTGGAAGGTTGACGCGCGATCGGGTCCGACGTGGCGGATCTGCCGGGGCGGGGCTATGATGCGTCGTGGTGGCAGACGGGGTCAAACCCATTGCGAGAGCCAGAGCGTGCCAAATTGTTTGACGCTTACCGACTTCGAGCAGTACAGCGCCGGCCGGCTGGATGCCGAGGCGGAGGAGAGGTTTCGCGAACACATCGACGCCTGCGACGTCTGTCGTATTTCATTCGATCGGTTCAAGGCGGATCAAGACTTTCTCGATGATGCCAAGAGCGCGCTCAGCGGGGAATCCGAGTTGGCAGAGGCATCGGTTGGGTCGTCGCCGGGGTCTTCGTCGCCGTCCTCCCCGAAATCCAGGGCCTCGCGCCATTTGCCCCGCATTGACGGCTATCGCATCACCGGCGTGCTCGGTCAGGGGGGGATGGGCATTGTGTACCGCGCGGTGCAGGACAAGCTCAACCGGACGGTCGCGCTCAAAGTCCTGCCGGCCATGATCGGGGCGGCCAGCCCGTCGACGGTGGCGCGCTTCCGCCGAGAGGCGATGGCCGCCGCCCGGCTGCATCACATCCACATCGTTCCGATCTACGACTTCGGCGAGTCGCCCGATGCCTACTTCTATGCGATGGAGTTGATCGTCGGACAGCCGCTCAACCTGGTCATCAAGAGCTTCGCAAAAAAGAACGCGGCGCAGGCGTCCGCCGCCCGTCTGAGCGAGATGTTGATGGACATCACCGTGGAATCGTCGGACGCGTCATCGCCGAGCTTCTACTCCGGCGTGTCGCTCGACGGGTCGGGTACGGTGGCGGACGTGTCGATGACCGGTCGCGCTCGACATTACTATCGCCAGGCCGCCCTGTGGATGGCCGACACCGCGGACGCGCTGCACTACGCCCACCAGCAGAAGATCATTCATCGCGACGTGAAGCCGGCCAATCTGATTGTCTCGACCGACGGACGCATTATGGTGGCGGATTTCGGCTTGGCCAAGAGCACAAACGAGGAGTCCGTCACCATGACGGGGTCGTTCCTGGGCACGGTTCGTTACGTCAGCCCCGAGCAGGCGATGGCGCGGCGCATCCCGATCGATCATCGCACCGACATCTATTCGCTCGGCGCAACGATGTACGAGCTGCTCTGCTTCCAGCCGGCGTTTCCGGGCACCGACGAGAAGATGGTTCTCAGCGCCGTCATCACGCGCGACCCGACCTCGCCGCGAAAGATCGCATCCAGCGTGCCGCACGAACTCGAGACGATCTGCCTCAAGGCGATGGAGAAAGCGCCGGACATGCGGTACCCGACAGCGCGGGCCATGGGCGAGGATCTGCGGCGGTACATGGAAGACCTGCCGATCGAAGCCAAGCCCCCGGGTCCGGTGACGCGCGCAATCAAGTTCGTACGTCGACGCAAGGCGGCCACGATCGCCACGACAGCGAGCGTGTTTCTGGCCGTTGCGGTTCCGTCGCTGATCATAATCAATAACATGCGTTCCGAGGCGTTTCGCCAGAAGGCAGAGGCAAAACGGTTGGAGCTGAGCGCCAAAATTGAGGAAACGCTCCAACAGGCACGAACGTACGAGCGGATAGGTGACTGGTCGAATGCGGCAAGTAAATACGAGGAGGTGATCGAATACGACCCCAACAGCTTTCGCGCTTTTCACAACTATGCAGGGATGCTCAAGGATCAATACAATGTTTCGCAGGATCCCGCACTATTGGAGTTTGCCATCGCATACTCCGCCAAGGCCCTGTCGATCGAATCCGATCATCCTCACGTATGGAACATGAAGGGCGTGATGCATAAGAAGCTGGGTGAGTTCGAGAAGGCGATCACTTGTTACAAGAAGGCGATTGAGCTCGCCTCCGATAATCCGGACTTTAGGGATCCTATGCCGGCTTTCCATGAAAACCTCGGGACTGCGCATGCCCTGAACGGAAACGTCGAGGAAGCAAGGAAGCATTTGCTTCATGCAGGGAGCATTCAGCGTGGGAAGTGCGAAACGATCTGGTGTAGCCTGACGTCTATCGATCTTCTGCTGGATCGCGCAACCGCAGCGTCGCGGATTGAAAATGCTTTCGAGTGTGATCGAGAGAGCTTCTTTGCGGCCCTGGTTCGAGCGCGCGTGCGGCTTATGTGCAGCAAGCACCTCGATCCGACGGGTGCCCTGAAGGACATGGAATTCGCGGATCGCAAGGCGGAGCCGGGTCCAGCCTGGAAGCGCCTTCTCGAGCGAATGATCGGGCTCGCCTATCTCCGAAACGACCAACCAGCCGCGGCCATCGACCACGCATTTGCTGCGATCAAGGCCGGCGATATGAAGACGATCAATCATCTGGTGATCGCCCTGGCGAAGGTCAAAACGGGCGATCGTTTCGGGGCACGGCAGGCGCTGGACGATGCCAGGGTCCATTGGCCGACCGAGCTCCTTCAGCCCCGCGACTACCTGGCCACGGCGCCCGAGGGCGTACTCTGGCTGGAACTGGCCGACGAAATGCTCGCACTTCAGGCCGAAGCCGACAAGACTCTCGCATCCTCTGCGGGCTAAGTTAGATCCCCCAATGCTTTACGCTTCGTTTGTGCGCGAGCGCGGCAAGACGGATTTCCACCGCGTTGCCCCGACACGGCACTACGGCTTCTATCTTGTCGCCCAGTGCATTCCATAGGATGCAGTCGACTCGACCGGCGCAATTGACAAGGCAGTCACTCGTACGATAATCGTGGCCGCATGGACACCGCCAAGTTTGGAGGATCGGTTTGGAAACGACACGCGCTAGTCTGTTACAGCGGGTCAGGGATCCGCAGGACCAAACGAGCTGGCGCGAGTTCTATCAGCTCTACCAACCGCTTCTGTATCGATACGCCCGGGGCCGAGGGCTCGATCGCGAGAACGCCGAAGAGCTCACCCAGCAGTGCATGACCCTGCTCACCACGAAGATGCCGGAGTTCGTCTACTCGAAGGAGAAGGGCGGCTTCAAGCACTGGCTGCGCCGCGTGGCCAACAACAAAGTCAACGACATGTTCAAGAAGAAGCGCATGCCCACCGCCCAGAGCGGCGACTTCCGCCGGCCACAGCAGCGCGAGCTGTCGCCCGACGAGCTGTGGGAGCAGCAGTGGAAGAAGCGCCACCTTCAGTTCTGCCTCAAGCAGATTCAATCGGACGTCGCGCCGAACACCTATCAGGCGTTTCAGTATCACGTGCTCTCGGGCTGGTCGGTCGAGCGCGTGGCCGAGACGCTGGGCATCACCACCGACCAGGTCTACACGGCCAAGTCCCGCATCACGCGCCGGCTGCGAACCAAGATGCGTGAGCTACTCGGCGAAGGAGAGTAGGCGGATCGCCAAGAATCTTGAGCGGGATTGCCGCATGCGTGGCGACAGGTGCGTGACAGAATCGGCTACGACAACAACGCCGACGAGCTCATGATCTGGATGACGGTATCGCGCCTAGGCTTCTTCACCCTCGGTTGTGAGAAGTAAGCCCAAAGGAATTCACGCAACTCCGCTTCTGTCATCGTACGGTACGCAAAGACTTCGTACCGCACCTTACGATTCTGTTCGCGAAGTATGTTTCGCACGCTCGGCATTTCAATCATCGCAATAATCCATCAACGGTAAGGCGAACCGCTTCACTTCCTCCTTGACTTACGAGTCGATGGTTTCAGAATCTTGCCCGTTGGGTCGCGAACACCAATGGTCGTGTCCTTGTAATGTGTCAGCGCTTTGTCGGTTGCAGCCTTGTCGGCACCTTGAACGTAGACGGAGCGCGTGAAGCCTGCCAGTTGGCGTGCGGCATCCGCGACTGTAGCCGACGTCTCGGTTTCGGTTGCCTGGCTTCCCGTAATAACGTCGGGGCCTTGCCCTCTGTTGTATTCTACCCCAAGGCGTGCTGCCAAGCGTTGCGCGGCGTCATCGTGTTTGGTCATTTCAAATCTCCTTAGGTACGGAATTGCGTTTTTCGAACGCGACCAATGGCGGCGCGTTCGGATGCGCGCTTCAAGTTTCGACCGCGGAACTGGCGACGAATTCGTGGCCAGAGACCACGCTTGCGCTGAGTCATCATGAAACCCAAGAGTTCATCCGGCGCGAACGAGTCGGTTACATGAGAGTTGAACTCATGCACGAGCCTGACAAGCTTTTCGCGTTCCGCGATGAAGCGGTCCACGGGCGTGTCGAATCGGACGTAGATTTTCTTGAGCAGTTCTACTTCTGCTACAGCTAGCCTGACCATTTCTTGGTCTCCGTGCGAGCCCTGTCGATTTTGCCGTTGACATTTGGTCATGGAGACCGCAAAATCGACGAGAGCCCACGAAGGTCGTTGACAAATGACCGCTGTGGGTCTCACACAGCATCGGAGAGGGCTGGGTCGCCGTCGAAAGTGTCCCAGCCCTCGACTTTTACGCGGAGTTCATTCCTTGCGTTTGTCCGGCAATCTCTCCGTCCTCGTTGTCCTTATTTAGTTCTATTACGAGCATGTTATTTTCGTCTTGAACTGATACGTCATATTTCTGTGTTTCGTCTCGATAGCTGATGTCGAAATATTCCAGAAATGACCTCGCAGAAATTGTTGCCGAACCGTCTTTGATCACTACCCTCTGGGCTCCTGGATCATCCTCTGATTCGGCCTTTCGTATAGCTATTCGTTTAGAATCACGGTCGAAGCCAAGAACCACATGCTTCCACGATTCGAGGTCGAAACGTCGAACTGCGCCCTGATTCAGTCCTATTTGTCCCTGTTTTCGAATTGACGCTCTCGGCCTATACCCGCGCCCCGACTCTTCAAAAAACTCGAATGCCATGGTCTCGTTTCCTACTCCGTAAATTACTGCAAAACGAAGCTGCCGTCAACGCTGTACAATTATCCACCACTCTTGAACCGGCGTCAACCCCCACTCTACTGCCAACTCCCACTCGGGCAAGATCGGATGCCAAGACACTTGCAGAAGACCTTAAATTTAGAAAAAGTCCGATAATAGGTTGGTCTTGTGACGAATATGCTTCGTCCGCTGGTCGAGCGTCTGCTATTGAAGTTGATCAGGACAGGGCAACGATGGAGTTGACCGTGGGGGCGATCGAAGTTCGGTAAATGGCTCGCGTCTCTCTGGCGTACGCATGGTCGTCTCGATGTATTTGCGTTCCGGTTGATTGCGAAATACGACGATGCGGTTTCGTAATTCGATTCCGTTTCGCTCGCGAAGGGAAAATGGAGGAGCGCCTAGCTGGCTACAACCCGTTTCAGGTGCGGGAAGTCCAGGACGTGGAACTTTGTCTTGACCGCGTCGATCGGTTCGCCGCGTTGGGTGATGTTGTGCTGATGGATCGGACCGAGGGTGCCCGAGGCGGAGGTGAGGTATGGCAAACCGTAGGGGTTGAGGCCCATGACGCGGGCGGCCGTCGCATCCACGGCCGGGGCGTTTCTACCTACGATGATGCAGCCGACTTTCTTCGGCGTGCCCATGATCGGGCCGTCGCCTTCCATGCCCACGATGCCGTCCACGATCGACAGCGCCGACGGCAGCGTCGCGTTGATGTCCAGAATGCACTCGTCGATGCCGTGCAGGTGCAGCACGTTTTTCGGCCAGCCGTAGACGATGCCCGGCATGATGCCGAAGAGGTTTTTCATCGCACAGGTCATGCCGGCCCAGTGGTGCGTCTTGAGCTTCGCCATCGACACGACCACGTCGGCCGCCAGCACGGTCTTGGGCAGATGCAGTCGCCCCAGCGAGGTCCATTGACCTTTGACCGGCACGGCTTCAGTCTCATCGTGATTCAGATCGACGAAGGGGATTCGCGCATCGTGAAGCGCCTCGCCCATTCTCGACACATCGAGGACGTACTGGGTATCGCGCCGGTGCCCTTGCCCTTCGGCGACGATCACTTCCCTGGCACCCATCTCGCGAAACACCTCGGCCGCCGCGACGACGACGGCCGGGTGCAGTTTCACTACACCCTGGTCGATCTGGCGGCGGAATGGCGCTCGGGCGAGGCGGTGGCGGGGTCCGACGTGGCCGCCGTCAAGTGGGTGAAGCTCGCCGACATCGATGATTTCGATTTGCGCGACGTCACCGCCCGGGTGATCCGCCAGGGCGCCGATATACGCCGGCGGTGACGGCGGTGAAGGCCGTGATCCGCCACCCCTGGCCGCGGACCACCGCGGCGGCGGTGGCGGTACAGCAGGAATTGCGCAAGCGGGTCATCGCCCGGGACCGGCTCGGGACGGTGCGGTACGTGGCCGGGGTGGATGTCGGCTTCGAGGGGCGCGGCAAGGATGCCGTGGCGCGGGCGGCGGTGGTGGTGCTCCGCCTCGCCGACCTCGAGCCGGTGGACCAGGCGGTGGTGCGGCGCCGCACCGGCTTTCCCTACGTGCCCGGCCTGCTGTCCTTCCGCGAGCTGCCGGCGGTCCTCGACGCCCTGGAGCGGGTCGGACGCACCCCCGATCTCGTGCTGTGCGACGGGCAGGGGCTGGCCCATCCACGGCGATTCGGAATCGCCTGTCACCTCGGGGTGCTGCTGGATGTGCCGGCGATCGGGGTGGCGAAATCGCGGCTTGTGGGGCGCCACGCCGAGCCCGGCGCTCAGCGCGGCGACTGGGCGCCGCTCCGGCTCGAGGACGAGGTGGTGGGGGCCGTGCTCCGCACCCGGGCGGGCACACGGCCGCTCTACGTGTCCATCGGGCATCGGGTCGGCCTGGCAACGGCGATCGATTATGTCATGCGGTGTGCGCCCCGCTTTCGCCTGCCCGAAACCACGCGCCGGGCCGACCGCCTGTCAGGTGAGAAGTCCGGGTTAACAAAAATTAAACCGCTTATGCCTTCCACTGGGGCGTCATCCACTCACGTGGATTCGCCCCGTCCCGGAGCGGGCTGGCTCCGACGACTCGGACAGGCCCCCTGGGTGGCGGCGCAGGTGAAATTCTGGGATTGTCATATGATCGATTTCGAGGAATTGCGTGAGCGGGCCGAACAGGCGGCCACGCGGATCGGCGCGGCGCAGGAAGCCCGACACCGGCAAAATCGCGAACTGATGGAAGTGCTCGCCCGGCTGGAGCGGAGGTTCGCCGAGCGGGAGGAGGAATTGAATCTCACCCGCGCGCGAATCGGTCCGCTGGAGCGTCAGAATGCGGAGCTTGCCGGCATGATCGAGAGACTTCTCGCCCTCGTCGAGGGCGGAATCGGCATCGCCGTCAACGAGTCGCTCACCCGGGCGTCCGAGCTTGCGGCGGCGCTGCTGGAAGAGGACGCCGGCGCGGCGACGGCCGAGGTGACCGGCGCCCAACCCGAAGCCACCGATCCGCTTTCCGATGCGCCGGCTGGCGAATTCGCGGCCGATACCGGGTTCGAGGATGCGGCGGTGGACGCACTCGCCGCCGAGTTTGCTGCCGCGG
>JADFRH010000061.1 GCA_022561415.1 Planctomycetota bacterium | reverse complement strand
CTTCCTGTTACTCCTTCGGCTATCTTTGGCTTAGGGATCGTCCGGGCATCGCCTATAACTACATCGAGCAACAGAACGCGAGCTCCGGCGAACTGCCGGACTCTACCGCCGGGTGGCGCGCTAAGCTCGACCGCGTTGCCTGGCAGGCGAGCGGGCGCCAGTTTCGATCGCTGATGGGTACGACGCGATTGCAGGCACGCATCAAACTGCTCTGGCTGCGCCATGAATTGGCTCCTCCACAACGCCAGGACATCCTTGCGATCGTCATCCTGATTGTCATCTTCGGGGCCGTCATCACACGCCGGCGTTGTGTCGCCGCGCTCGCGATCCTGTCGGGGATGGTCGCCGGCGCCCTTGCCTTCGTATTCCTCTACCAGGTCTATGGTCAGGCTGCGGATTTTCTTCCGCTGCTGTTCTCAGCCGCCGTGTTCGCGGGTGTGGCCCTGTCGTCGGTCATCCCAGGGCATGCGGGGCGGGCTGGAACATCGGCTTCCATCGGCTTGTTCGTGCTCGCCGCAGTTCTTAACGTCACACACGTTTCGTACGGTTTGCGAGCCGGCTTCGAGCTGGATGCAACGGAGTTCCTGGAACAGCTCGACATGGAGACCCTGCCGCGCCGTGCCGTCATCGTAGCAGATTGGTCTCGCTCGACGCCTCTAAGGTATGCGAAGCATGTCCTCACGAAACGGGACGACATCGATATCATCATCAACGCCGGTCGATGGCAAGAACGAATCGCGGCGCTGCCGCTTCGACCTGCTTTCGCCGCTATTCCCGACGTGGTGGTCGACGGCTTTACGCTTGTGCCCTTTCGCAACATCAAGCGGCTGGAGCGGATCCAGCTCAGCATTCCATGAAGATACAACGCGGCCAGCGCGGCATGGAAACCTCGTCGACACTTGCGCGGCCGAGCAAGACGATGGATGCCCGAAAATGCAGGGTCCAAAAGGCCAAACGGAACTGATACCGAGACACACTAAACAAGAAAGGCATGGACGACCGACATTGGCAGGGCGCTCGTTTGGATAAACGCGATCGCTCCGACGGATGCGATGCGAGCACGCCCTACAGGGGCGATTGAAGATAGCCCAGCGCCCCTGCAGGGACGACAGCCCCGCCGAAATCGTCATGCACCCAGTGACAAGCCTGGTGCGGGGCGGTCGTTGACACACGGCCCGCGTTTCCAGACAATCCCGCCTCTACATTGGCATGGACCGTACACGCGGGTTGACCCGCAACAACACCTTGAGGAGTGCTCCTGATGTTTCGCAATGTCGCTCTTTCCGTTTGCCTCATGGGCGGATGTATTTGGTTTCTGGGCATCGCCTCCCGCGCTGACAGCGCTGCGCCCGACTCGACGATCGCAACGTTCAAGCCGGTGTCATCGGTCCCATCGCTCATGCACGGCCAGGGCGTGTTCTGGAAGGCGATTCGCAAGGAACTCAGCCGGCCGGCCGGCAAGAAGCGCAACCATGAGATCGTCGAGGCGGCCGAGATTCTCGCGGAGCTCGCCAACGTCAATCGGTACAACAACCCCAAGCAGGACTATCGCGCCTGGGCAAAACAACTGAGCGACCAGTCGCTTGAGCTGGCCAGTGAGGCGAAAAAAAGCGACGCATCCGATGAAAAGATGAAGTTGCTCGCCGAGAAGATGGGCGCCACCTGCAGCGCCTGCCACGACGTCTATCAGTAAGCTTCCGATCAGTCCGCCGACACCGTGCCCGGCACCCAGAGATACATGAACCGGGGGGTGGTGCCCGTAAGCAGACTCGGCAGGTCGATGTTGATGAGATTCACCGCGTGGCCCAATGGCTGCGGCCGTGCGGCGTAGTAGTTCGGGCGATAGCCCTGCGGTCGGTGATACGTTACGAGCCGGATCGCTTTCGAGCCCGCTCGCGCCTTCGCCAGCTCGACCACCTCACGCATCGGCGCGATCCGGTCGATCAAACCGTGTTCCAGCGCTTGCTTGGCCGTGTACACGCGACCATCTCCCAGGCTCCGCACCTGCGCCTCGTCCAGGCCGGGCCTGCCCGCGACAATCACATCGACAAACCGTCCGTACATCTCGTTGACGATCTGCTGGAACAGCTCGCGCTCCTGAGCCTTCATCTCGCGAAGCGGTGAGCCGGCGTCCTTGAACTGTCCGCTGATGATCGCGTCGCTTTGGATGCCGAACAGCTTCATCGTCCCACTGACGTCGAACATCTGCATGATGACGCCGATGCTGCCGGTGATCGTCGAGGGCTGTGCCACGATGTCGTCACAGGCGCAAGCGATGTAATACCCACCGCTGGCGGCCACATCCATCATCACCGCGATGATCGGTTTCCCGCTCTTCCTGAAGTGCATGATCTCATCGTGCATCAGCTCCGAGGCGACGACGGTGCCGCCGGGCGAGTTGATCCGCAAGATGGCGGCCTTGACGCGCGTGTCTTTCCGTGCTTTGTCGAGCTGCTCCGTCAGCAGGCTGACCGGGTTCTCCCCTTCCGCGAACAGTGCCCGCTTGGGCGCGTTGCCGAGCACGCCGCTGACGTCGATCAAAACGATCTTGTCCGACGCAAAAATGGAGTCGCGCGACAGTTCGGTCTCGACGAGATCGCGCCGCGCCGAGACCGGCGTAATCATGAATCCGGTGGGAGCGCATCCGCCGGCCACGGTCAGAGCCACAAGGCCCAGGGCCATTATCGATCGTTTTCTCGTCATCATCGGTTCAAGTACCTCCACCTCTGGCCTGGTGTTACGACACACCTCAATGGATGGGTGATTCGAGCCGCTCCCTTACGGTCGCGGTACGGAAACGCAAGCGGGTTCTGCCAGTCATTCCGCTCTTCACTATCCACTCTTCACTTCTCACTCGCTTCCACACGGTCGCGATTCCGTTCAGCCGACCCCATCACATCACGTGTGCCGGAGTAACAGTGCGCTACCCGCCGGATTGCTTACGCAGCGTCATGTCGAAATTGCGAACGAGACTGGTGTACGTTCGCCACACGATGAACGCATACAGTGCCGTCGCGGTGATCGACCCGATCAACGCCGCGACGCGGGCCGCACCGGCGCCGGCGACGAACGACTGACTCGAGTCGAACAAGGCGGCCGGGTCAACGAGGAACCGCATGGCCGTGAACGGCGTGAACGCGGCGAGAAACGCCCCCGCCTCGCCCGAGCCCGACGCCTGAACGAGTTTGAACCCGATCAGCGACGTCACGCCGCACAGCAGGATCATGAACGCCAGGCTGTACATGACGGCCGACATGTTCGAGCGGCTGTGCAGCGATCTCCACAGTCCCACCGTGCATGCGACGGCCGTGTACACGACCAGAAGCGCCGCAACTTCCACACCGGCTTCGATCCAGACCGCCGGTGGACCGTCGCCTCGAGTCAGGCCGACGATCCCGAACAGCAACAGCACCGACACCGGTCCGACCAGCAGGGGAAACGCGAAGCTCACCAGGCCGCGGAGCTTGCCCCATAGAATGTACCGACTCGTAAGCGGCGTGATGAGCAGCATATCCATCGTGTTGGATTCTTTCTCTCTGGCGATGGAAGTGGCGGCCGTGTTCGTGGCGATGATCAGCGCGAGCGCAAGCTGCACGATCAACATGCCGGAGAGCCACAGCGACGCGCTTGTAGCCACCAGGCTACCGTTCCAGTAGTAGATGAACACGATGAGCGGACCCGCGAACCCGCCGGCCACGATCGCCAGACGCAGCAATCCACCGCCCGAGGCGCGGGTCTTCGCCTCTCGCCAGGCCACCGGGTTCTTCCAGACGGAGCGCGGCTTACGGGTCAGCGCATCGGGATCGCCGCGCCGCAGCCTGGCCATCAGGCCGCGGAAGAAGGTGTGTTCGCCCGTCTTTTCGCCGCGTCGAACAAAGAAGATGCTCGAAATCGTGAGCAGCAGCGCGAGCATCGTAGTCCAGATGACATAGGCCGCCGACGGAAAGGCGAGGGCAAACCGTGCGATCGATGAGTGATCGCCGAGCCGACCAACCGGTGGAGCGTGAACCGAGTTGAGCGCCACCTCCAACGCCAGAAACGGGTGGAGCGCCGCGAGCCAGCTCATGCGGCGTCCATCCACATTGATGGGGGACGTATCGATCCACGTTCGATCCCACTGCCCGACCAGATAGACGGCCATGAGATAGAGTGCGATCACGAGATAGAAAGAAAAGATCGTCCGTCGCGTGCCGACGCCGATCATGGCGATGAAAATCGCCAGGGCGCCGGTCAACACGGCCGTCGCGCCCGACAGGGCGAAGCTCTCGAAAACCTGCGAGGCGACCACCCCGCCATACACCATGGTCATCAGAAAGATCGGGAGCCCGGCAATGAGCAGCAGGATGACGAAGTAGAGCCGGCTCATCAGCGAACCAAAGACGATCTGCCCATTGCTCAGCGGTGTCGAGAGAAGGATGTTGAAGGTCTGGGCGTCGCGCTCCTGGGTGATGGCCGTCGCGGTGAACATCGGCGCCAGAAAGCACATCATGGCGAGCTGGGTCATCGACGCATAGGCGAAGATGCGCGAGGCACTCTTGGCCAGCTCTGCCAGGGAGGTGTTCTGCCCGCTCATGGACGAAATGAGCCCGATCAACACGACCCCGGTCAGCGCCGCGAGATAGCCGAACCTCAGCCAGAGTTGCCTGGTCCGGCGTGACGCGCCGGACACGACCCGAATGAGAATCGGATTGGACGGCAGCAGGTACCAGAACCAGAGCCAGAGACGACCCAAGACATTTTGCATCGGTTCAAGAGCCTCGAAAATACAGGGGGGAGTGAAGAGTGAAAAGTGAAGAGTAAAGAGTGAAGAATGGGGAGGTTAGCCGCACCCCCATTCGCAATTCGCTATTCGGAATTCGCAATTGCATTCTCATTGGATCATCCCCTTAGTCAGGCGCATGAACGCCGTTTCGAGGTTGATCTCCTCTTCTTTGATTTCTTGCAGCTTGAAGTTGTTGTCCAGGAGCAGTTTCGCGATCGGGCTGAAGTCGTGCGTGCGGTGTTCCAACTCGACGATGAGTCGTCCGTCGCTCTGCTCGACGCTCTTGACGCCCTTCGTGCGCTGCAACAGCAGAGCGGCCAGATCCTGTTGCTCGGTCACGCGAACCTGCAGCTTCGTCCCCGTCTTGACGCGCTGGATGATCTCCTCGATCGGCCCGTGAAAGAGCAGCTCACCGCGCTCGATGACGCCCACTGTGGTGCATAGCTCGGCGAGTTCGTGCAGAATGTGTGAACTGATGATGATCGTCTTGCCCATGATCCGGAGTTCTTTGAGCAACTCGCGCATTTCGATGCGTGCCCGTGGGTCCAGACCGCTGGCCGGCTCGTCGAGGAGCAGAACCTTCGGATCATGCAGCAACACACGCGCGACGCTGAGCCGCTGCTTCATACCGCGCGAGAGCGAGTCCACCAGGGCTTCACGCTTGTACATGAGATCGGTCAGCTCCAGCACGTCGCCCACGATCCGGGTGCGCTGCGAACCGGTGATGTTGTAGGCGCTGGCGAAGAACTCCAGGTATTCCTGAACGACCATGTCTTCATACGCGCCGAAGAAATCCGGAACGTAGCCGATCAGCGGACGAATCCGCCGCGACTCATAGCCGACCACGTGTCCGCAAACGCGGGCCTCGCCCCACGTGGGTTGCAGGAGCGTCGCGAGAATCTTGATCGTCGTCGTTTTGCCGGCCCCGTTGGGTCCGATGTAGCCGAAACACTCTCCGTCCTCGATGTTGAGGTGCAGGTTGTTCAGCGCCGTGAGCTTTCCGTAACGCTTGGTCAGGTTGATGGTCTGAACGATCAACGTGTAGGTCTCACCGCCGAGGTCACCGAATGAACTCTTCCTCTTCCTCGTCGCCGCTTCCGGGTAAGAGTGTAGCCGGGATGCGAAAACGGTACATGGTCCACGAATTCTCGATATCGGGAGCCAGCGGGCGAAACGGGTCGTCGCCGCTTCGGCGAAACAGCCGAACCGGACCCGGGTCATCGGAAAATCCGAGGAGCATGACCGTTCCCCGCCGGAGCTGACTGCGAAGATCAAGCTGCCGAGCGCGGTCCCGCGACCAGGTGCGGGTCATCCCGAAGCTCAGCGGAATGGCGCTGGTATCGAGACCGGGGTCATACTCGCCGATGGTCGACAGAAGCAGCAGGGCGTTTTCCTCCTGACCCAACACCACGGCCGTGCCCTGTACAAGCCCGAAGTTGGTGCTACGCAGCAGGCTGGTGATTCCCGCGCCCCAGCTTTTTTGGGCATCGGCCAGTGTTGATCGCGCGAGAAACTTCACGATCGGTTCGTCGTCCTTGAGCCGGTAGCAGTGCTCTTCGAGATCGATGCGCGAGCCGTCGGCGATGTCGCCGAGCGGAAAGACGTAGATGAACTCACTACGAAACTCGGACGAATCATTCAACTCCCTGGCCGTGTGAATCAGGTAACAGTTGCGAAGGTCCACGCCGAGTTCGTTCACCAGGTAACTTCCCGGCAAGATGCGGCTGCCGCTGTCCCGGCCGCGAATCGAAATCTCACCGGTCACCGTTCCGCCGAGCGAGCCCTCCCATCGGCCCTCGAGGCGCTTGAGTGTTCCGCGGATGCGAACGTCTTGAAGCTGTCCGCTGGCCGGTACCAGTCGGTACTCGACGGGATCGGCGAAGCTCTCCGATGATTCGCTGCCAGCCGCCGCGACGGGGATCGGGCGAAGGAAGCAGTTGGTTTTTTCGGGTTCCGTCGCGCCGAGCGGATCGCTCGGCAGCCAGAGATCGAGCCGCTTATCGACGGCCGTCTTGAGTCCGAAGTACACCGTCGCCAGGCCGTGCAGCTCACCGGCCACCCCATCGACCACACTGACTTGGTGAAGCGTCTCACCGCCGAACCCGCGTACGGAGTTGACCGCGAACACGCTCGCCAACGTGCCGCCGAGACCGACCAGAGCGAAGGCGCTCCAAGCGTGCCTTCTCAAACCTCTCTTGCCGAGCAGCGCCCAGGTGCCGAACGTCGCCAGAAGCACGTACCCGATCGACCCGAAGCCGACCATGATCAAATAGAGGCCGGCTCGGCGGTTGAACGCCACGGCGCTAACCACGTGCTGAAAGAGCGAACGGGGATCGGCCTGGCTCGCGTTCTCCTTGAGCAGCGGAAGATTCAGGAGCCTCTCGAAAAACTTTCGCGAACCGCCCGACGCGCTGAACAGATCACCCAGCGTCACGCCGCAAAACACGATCTGCCCGCGACCCCAAGCCCGGCGCGACACGACATCCGTCTCGTGCTGATTCGAGTGGAATATCACGTCGGCGCCCTCGCGACGCGTACACTGGGTCAAGAGAACCGGTTTGGGAAACGGCGTTTCCCACCACTCGACGTTTTTCGAAGTCTCCTCGGCCGGCTCCGGCTCGTCGAGAAGCGTTCGTCGAAGCCCCGGCAGGTTCTCGACGCTGATCACGTCCGCGATCTCCACCGGCAGGGCGTCTCGCAGCGGCCGTGACATCTTCACCGAGCCGATGGAACGCGAGGCCGCGATCAGCAGGCTGCCGCCCTGTCTGACCCACTCGAGCAGAGCCCGCGTCTGTCGCTCGGTCAGGGCTTCGGGGTGGGGATCGTCCCAAACGATATGGTCCACCATCTCCAGCCCGATCCACAGCTCGGGTAGCTCCGAAGGGCTCATGTGACCCAGGCGAACGCGGCGGGCGTACGTCCTTCCGCTGTCAACCGTGAGCAGTTCCTGAATCCGCCCCATCGTACCGGTCGACACGGACAGGATCAGTATTTCGTCATCCAGGATGGTTTCGGAAGGCGCGGCCGTCTGCGCCCTGAAGACGGATGATTCGCCCGGTGATGCTTGTCCTCCCGCGTCCGTTTGGGTGAGCAGCGGGACGGCATGGCCCTCGGCGTCAAACAGCTCGACCACGAATCGGCCACGATTGCCCACGGCGTGGGGATTCGCCAGGGCATACAGCATCACACGCTGGGCACCGCCCGATTCCTCGCGTAGATGCACGCTGACGCTGTCGTAGCACTCGTCGCCGTCCATGTCGCGCTGTGCCACGCGCACCGTTCCGAAGAACTCGGTTTGGCCGACAAGTTCCAGATCGACGAGCACCGGAACCCACGCGCCACTACGAACGACATCCGACTCACTCATCGAGGGAAAGCCGGCGCGGGTAACGTTGACGACTATGCCTCCCGACGCCGGAGCGGCGGTTATCGCAACCAGTAGCGCCGAGAGCGACGCCACAAACCGGCGATCCATCAACATTGTTGCTCGACGCGAACGATACATGAGGCGCCCCATGGGGAACGAGCGGCAAGACCGCAGCGAATTCCGCCAAGATTATAGTGCGGAACCCGGCACCCGACAACGCGGTCTATCGTCGCGCTATCGCAGTCCGCGTTTGAGATGGTGCGATCCCGGTGCGCCGGGATCGGCACAGCGTGCGTTGCGTTGCGGGCCAGTTCGCTTCCCGAATCCCTCAACTTGGTATAGAATCATCGAACCACCAACGTGTCCACGTGCGCGGAGACGGCTCCATGAAGCAATCAACAGAACGATCAGCCAAATTGCGGGAGCTACTCGCCAAGGGTGTCGTCACGATGCCTGGGGCGTTCAACGCATTGTCGGCTCGAATGATCGAGCGCGAGGGGTTCGATGCGATCTATCTGTCAGGGGCCGTGCTCTCCAACTCGGTCGGCGGCGTGCCGGATGTCGGCCTGATGACCCTGACGGAGGCCCGCGACCACGCCGCCCACATCGCAGGCGTCACCTCGGTGCCGTTAATCATGGACGCCGACACCGGGTACGGCGGCTCCGACAACGCGGCGCGGACGGTGCGCGTGCTCGAATCGGTCGGGGTCAGCGGCATCCATCTCGAGGACCAGGAGTTTCCCAAGCGCTGCGGCCACCTGTCCGGCAAACGGCTCGTGCCGGTCGAAGAGATGTGCCTCAAGATCACAGGCGCAGCCGCCGCGAAGACGAGCCCTGACTTCCTGCTCATCGCCCGCACGGACGCGCGAAGCGTCGTCGGCTATGACGAGGCGGTCGCTCGCGCTCATGCCTATCTCGAGGCCGGCGCCGACGCGATTTTCCCCGAAGCGCTCCAGGACCGCGACGAGTTCGCCCGCTTCGCCAAAGATGTCGACACGATTCTGCTGGCCAACATGACCGAGTTCGGTAGAACGCCGCACGTGCCGGCCGACGAGTTCGGCGAGCTCGGCTACCGGATCGTGATCTTCCCCGTCAGCTTTCAACGCATCGCCATGAAGGCGACGCAGAACGCATTGCGAACGCTCAAGGCCACCGGCTCGCTCGAGTCGGCGATGGGCGACATGCAAACCCGCGACGAGCTGTACGATCTGCTGGACTACCAGCCGTAGCGCTGCCTCCGACGGGCCGCAGGGGACTTTCTCGTCCCGGAAAAATCGGCTATCCTGGTGGCTCGTCGGGGTGATTGTCCCGGCGCGGCTTTTCAAGCGGAGACACCACCCCATGACTACCGAAGTCGCCAAACCCGGTCTCGAAGGCATCGTTGCCGGCGATACCGACATCTGCTGCGTCGATCAAGGCAAGCTGCTCTACCGAGGCTACCCCATCGCGGAGCTGGCCGAGACCGCCTGTTTCGAGGAGGTCGCCCACCTTCTTCTGTTCAGGGATCTTCCGACATCTAAGCAGCTCGCGGGCCTGCGCGACAAGATGGCCGGCTACCACGGGCTCACCCCCGAAGTCGTACAGGCCATCCGCGGTATCCCGCGCGACACGCCGATGATGGACGTGCTGCGAACGGGACTTTCGATGGCCGGTCATTTCGATCCGATTCAGGGCGATGGTGTCGAGCAGCTTCGCGATCGCGCGGTCTGGCTGTTGGTCGTGGCCGCTGATGTTCTGGCGACGAGGTTTCGGCTGCTCCACGGCAAGGAACCGGTCCCGGCGAAGGCCGGCCTGTCCCACGCCGCGCAGATTCTTTACATGTGCCACGGCGGCGAGCCGGACGAAACGTCCGCCCGTCTTCTCGATCTGACCCTGGTTCTCTACGCCGAGCACGAATTCAACGCCAGCACGTTCACGACGCGGGTCATCGCTTCGACCGCCGCGGACATGGTCTCGGCGCTGGTCGGTGCGATCGGCGCGCTGAAGGGTCCGCTGCACGG
>JADFRH010000060.1 GCA_022561415.1 Planctomycetota bacterium | reverse complement strand
GGCTGGCCGACCGTTTCAGGTCGCGAACTATCTGATCCGGCGTCGCGGCATGCTCACTTCCCCGGCCGGCGAGGCGTACGGATTCGTGCGCAGCCGCCCGGACCTGGCGCTTCCCGTCCGCCGTCACGCGATCCCGGTGCTATAGTCGCTATACGACGGACGGGTCAATCGATTTACATGCTCACTTTGTGCATGAGCCGTGCCCTCCGGCCAACGCAGAATGAACTACATCTCTTCAACGGTCTCTATGCCGAGGAGGCTCAGGCCGAGGCACAGGGTTCGGGCGGTCAGGTCGCAGAGGCGGAGGCGGGAGAGGCGCGTCTCTTCCGGTTCGGCGTCGATGACACGTACGCCGATCTTTCGATCGTAGAACCGGCTGAAGGTCTTGGCCAGTTCGTATAGGTATTCCGTGAGTGCGATCGTTCTCAGCTCATTCGACACCGTCTCTAGTATGTCGACAAACGGCACAAGCTTCTTGGCTAGTGCGATCTCTGCCGGGTGCTCCAACACAATGGGAGTGTCGCTCGGCAAACTCTCCCATTCTATTCCCGCTTTGCGACCAATGGAGCGGATTCGCGCGTAGGCGTACATCATGTACGGGGCGGTGTTGCCCTCCATCGCCAGCATCGAGTCAAGGTCGAACTTGTAGTCACTACTGATCGCGTGGGAGAGGTCGAAGTACTTGATGGCCGCCAACCCCACGCGCTCGGCAATCTCATCCATCTTGGCGTCGGTCATCGCACGGCCAGCCCGCGCCTCAGTGCCGGCGGACTCGGTGATGACGCTCCGCGCACGCGCCACGGCCTCATCCAGCACGTCCTTGAGCTTGACCGAGCCGCCCTCGCGAGTCTTGAACGGTCGCCCCGTTTTGCCCAGCACGCTGCCAAACGCAAGATGCTTGAGATCGACATCGGGCGCAACCCACTTCGCCTGGCGAACGGCCGCGAACAGCATCTGAAAGTGCTGCCGCTGGGGGATGCCCACGACGTAGATGATGCGGTCGGCCCCGAGACGCTCGACGCGATGAATCATTGTCGCGAGGTCGGACGTGGCATAGTTGAACCCGCCGTCGGACTTGCGAACCATCAGAGGCAGCGGCTCGCCGTCGCGGGTGGTGAAGCCGTCCATGAACAGGCACAGGGCGCCCTCGCTGATGCGCACGAAGGCATTGTCGCCGTTGCGGTCGCTCATCATGGCCTCGAGCCGGGTGATGACCTCTTTCATGCCCTCGGCATAGAAGCTCTCGCCCCGATCGATCAGGCGCACGCCGAGCCGGTCGTAAATCGCGTGGCAATGGCGCAGCGATTCGTCGCAAAACGCCTTCCAAATCTTCCGCGTGGGTTCGTCGCCGCCCTGGAGCTTGACGACGGTCTCGCGCGACTCGTCGCGGAACTTTTCGTCGGAATCGAACTTGGCCTTCGCCTCGATGTAGAACGATTCGAGATCGCCGATTGCCAGATCACCCGGCCTGTCGATGATGTCGGGTTTGGTCGCCCGGAGGTACGCCACCAACATGCCGAACTGCGTGCCCCAGTCGCCGACGTGATTTTCGCGGTGAACGGTGTGTCCCTCGAACTCGAGCACGCGCGAGATGCAGTCGCCGATGACGGTGCTGCGCAGGTGCCCGACGTGCATCTCCTTGGCCAGGTTCGGGCTGGACAGATCGACCACGACGGTCTTGGGCTCGCGGGTGGGTTCAAGACCCACGCGATCGGCGGAGGGGTCCTCGCACGGCGGAATCGACATCAAGCGCTGCGCGACGTACGCCGGCTTGATGCGAAAATTGATAAAGCCCGGCCCGGCGATCTCGGGCGGCTCGCACATGTCGGCCACGTCGAGGGCGGCCACGATGTCATTGGCCACGTCGCGCGGCTTTCTGCCGAGCCTCTTGGCTACGCCCATCGCGCAGTTCGATTGGTAGTCGCCGAACTTCGCGTCTTGCGACGGCTTCAACAACGGATCGCCCTTGGCCCCGGCGCGCTTCATGGCGTCGCGTACCTGTTGGTTCAGCTCTTTGGCAATCGACTTCATCGGAAGCGTTTCCGTCGGATTTCGGAACCGAACCGGCAAGCAACCTTTGGGGGCGACGCCGTGAACGAAGCAAGCCGTTTGGCTACCCGATTGAGTTTGATTCTTTGTCTCGCGTACCCTGTTGCCCTGAAAGGGCGCCCTAATTCAGCCCAGGGCAACGCCCTGGGTAATCCGCACGCCCCTCGAAAGAGAGCCCTGCAAGGGCGCTCTAATCGCCTGCATTTCAGCGGAGTCCAATCAACGACGTACGCAAGATCTAACGCGCCGCAACATTATTCCGCCCCTTCAGGGCTTGTATTGAGCTTAACCCTACGCAAATCCAGGGCGTTGCCCTCGGCTATGTTAGATGGCCCTTTTAGGGCCGGCAAGAGCGATGTTCGATTCTCGAGCATTGGATGCGAGCGGAGCAACTCGACCTCCGGTTCGCTTCAGGTCACGGCGTTGCCTTGAGATCATGCTCGTGCGGCGCAGAGTCTACCTGAAAGTTGCCTGACGTGCAGCGCGGGTGTGACCTACGCGGATTCGCTACGCGCCCATTCGAGCTGTGGGGCGTCGCCCCATAGCAGCTCGAGATCGTAATAGGCGCGATGCGTTCGAGAAAACACGTGCAGGATGACAGTCACGAAGTCCAGCAGGATCCACACGGCGTTGTCATAGCCGGCCAAGCCGTAGGGTCGCTCGCCGACCTTCTTGCCGTATTCCCTGACGGCATCCGCCACGGCCCGCATCTGTCGATCCGACGTGCCCGTGCAGATCACCACGAAGTCCGTCACCGGGCTGATCCCGCGCAGATCGAGCGCAACGACGTCCTCCGACTTGCTGTCGTGCGCAAGCCGGGCGACTTCAATCGCGAATTGGCATGCGTCTTGGTTGGCCACGCCGCCATCGTAGCGGAAAAACGTCGAAACGTCAAAACGTCGAAGCGAGGATCCGTACCGCGACCGTGAGGGAGCGGATGGCGGGCAATAGCTCGCCCTACAAACTGATCACCGACTGCTGACAATGGATACCTATCGGGAGAGACGCTCGGCGCTGTTGGCGATCCATTCGCCCTTTCGCCTGACCATCTTCAGGACGCGGTTTCCGGACCATCGTCCGACCGATCCGGTCTCGGTGATCGGCGGCACGCACTCGGCCGTGAGGGCTTCGATCATCAGGTGGGGGACGCATCTGCGCTCCGCCTTCCGAAGCGGCGACAACGACTCATACCCTTCGAGAAAGGCACCGAACCGTTCCTCGTCGAGTTGGTCGGGCCAGTCGGCCGGATCACCGGTGGCGAGTATGGAAAAGTGCAAAGCGCCGCTGGCGACGTCCGTCACGCGCTGCGACAGCTTGATGGCATCGAAGTCGATCACGGCCGCCACTTTCCCGTTCAGGTACACGAGGTTGCCCGGATGCCAGTCGGCGTGAACGAGCTGGCGAGGCTCAGTTTCAAACCCCTCGTGATTGACCGCGTCCGCGGCGTCATCGTAGGCCGACAGGACGAGTTGGATAAGCGTGGCCAGTTCCGCCTCGTCCCCGGCGAAGCTGTCACGTGAACTGAGCGTCGAGCCGATCGACAGCAGACCGTTTCGCACAAAACGGGCGTCGTGATAGCCCCCTCGAAACCGGCGAGCGGTATCGTCGGACACATCGAACCCGCCGGCGGTCTCGTGAAAACTCGCGAGCACGCGTCCGGCATCCCGCGCTTCGGGCGGTCCGCACTCATCGACACGACCGGGCTGTCCGCGAACGAACTCGAAGACCTCGTAGATGTGATCCTTGATGCGAAGCAGCTCGCGTCCGTGGTTGCTCGTGGGGATCAGCTTCGGTGCGGGGAAACCCTTCGAGGCGAGAAAGAGTTGTACCTTGTGGGCGAAGTAGACACGGTCGATGTCGACGCGCTTTACGGATCGCCGCTTGAGCAGAAACTTGCCGCGCTCAGAGACGATGCCGACCTTCGGGCTGCGCCTGGAGCCGCGTCGGAACTCGGTGATCGACTCGATCAGGCCGAGGTCGTAGTGGCTCAGGACGACCGCCAATTCCTCCGTGCCGAACGTTGCTCGCTGGGGTGACTGCAAGTTGGTCCTTTCATGGCGCAGCACTGGACCGAAGCGCCGGTTGACGTAGGATGATAGCGCGAAACGTCAAGACGTCAAAACGGTCGATGGCTGAGAACTGACCACTGACAACTGATAACTATCGGATAGGCAAGCATGAACCGAGACAAGGCCTGGGAAATCCTGAACGACTACACAAAGAACCCGGCGTTGATCCGCCACGGGCTCTGCGTCGAGGCCGTCATGCGGCACTATGCCGGTCGCGACGACGCAGACAAAGAACAGTGGGGTATCACCGGTCTGATCCACGACTTCGACTACCAGCGCTGGCCGGAACCGCCCGGCCACACGCGTGAGGGCGCCAAGATTCTGCGCGAGGCGGGCTTCGAGGAGGAGATCATCGGCGCGATGCTCTCCCACGTTCCGTGGAATCTTGACGACTTTCCGCGCGACCGCCCGATCCGAAAGACATTGTTCGCGGCCGACGAGCTGAGCGGGTTTATCTATGCGGCCGCCCTGGTGCGACCGGAACGCATCAAGGGGCTCAAGCCCAAGAGCATCGTGAAGAAAATGAAGCAAAAGTCCTTCGCCGCCGCCGTATCGCGGCAGGACATACACGATGGTGCGGCACTGATCGGCCTGGAACTCTCGGAGCACATAGCCAACTGCATCGAGGCGATCGCGTCGATCGCCGAACAGATCGACATCCTCCCACCGCAAGACTCACTTTCGCCGTGATGCGGCGCGCTGAAAGTAAGTGACGACCCGGGCGAGGCGATCCAGCGCTTTCGAGCTGTCGAGCGAGGTTTCAAGCCCCACGATCTTGAGGCCCACGGTCGGCTGACCGGCGTCGCTCAGTCCGCGGTGTAGAACGATGGCATCGAAGACAATCGCCGAGCGATCCCGACGTGTCGTAAAGGAGCAGCGATAGGTCGTACCCGGCTCGAAGTGTCGGCTGTTGGTGACCAGAAGCCGAAAGCCGCCGACCGAAATATCCAGAAGGCGTCCATCGCGTACCTCGCACAGTGCGCTCAGCGAGGCGTGCCCGGCGCCGCCGGTCAGGCGAACGGTTACGGCCTGTTCCGAGGGCGGCGTCGCTCGCTCGAAAGCGCGGCGTCGCAGATGATGGACCTTGACGGGCCAGCCCAGCACGGCCTCTCCGCCCGCAGCGTTCCAGGTCAGCGAAACGAGCGGGGCACAGAACATACACTTTCGATTTCCGACGCGGTAGGTGACGCCCACCGAATCTCCGGATCGCGCGTCGGGCTTCGCTTGCGAGTCGGAGGCTGGTTGGATGCTCGCGCGAAACGTCTGGGACTCGTCGCATCTCGAGAGGAACACACCCTTGAAGGTCTGCCAGCCGTGCGTGTTCCCCATCGTTACCGTCAACTTGCATCTGGTGTTGAGCGAGTCTGGAAGGGTTCGAACCGATTCCCGCTTGTTGACCGCTGTCATGCCGCTCATGATCGCGCCGCCGCAGGTGCCACTCTAGTCCGGCCCCGTCGCGGCGAGTGCCACGACAAGCCGATCACGGTCCGTTTCGAACATGCCGTCCGAGACGAATTCGAGTCCCAGAATCGTTTTGTGGGCCGATGCGCCGCGTGTCACGGTGATCACGCGGGCTGGTAGATCGAACCGTGCGTCGGGGCGATCCAGTTCAAACGAGATATGCAAGACGTCGTTGACGGCCATGCATGCCGCGTCGCTTGGTACGCTACAGGCCAAACCATCTGCGCTGAGGTTCAGCAACGCGGCCCACTCATCCAAGGGCGGTCTCCGATCGCCGGCCTGAATCCGGACGCGGACGGGTTCGCGAAGTCCGCGTCGCGGGCTTCTTCGGCGTTCCAGCTTCGTGACGCCCGTCGGCCTCTTGACCCGCACCACCGTGGACCGCGCACCGGACTCCACAGCTACGCACGGCGCGTTGAACGCGTAACATGTCCGCCCCGTCTCGAAAACGACGTGGAGCGCGGTAGACACCTGAATGGTACACTCGTGCGTTTCCGATGTCGCAACCTCGAACGACAGGTCTTCATCCGTGGCGCCGGCGGTCACGCCTTCCCACGCGCTTCGCCCAGCGGCCGTGTCAACCGCTATGTGGACTCGGCCGCACCGCTCGATCAGATCTGCCAGGACGTCATGCGAAACTCCCGGCGCAAGATCGAGTCGGTTCTGTAAGCGACAAGCCAGTGTACTACCCATCACCTCATTTCCTCAGCCGTAGGAGGCGGCGTTGCTGCTCGGTGATGAACCGGGTCAGTATGTTCTGCTCGCGACTGAACATCCGTCCGCCCCATGGCACAAAGGCAAACGCCAATCGGATCGACTCGCTGACCTCAATGTTCATAACGTGTCGCACCTCGCCCAATTGGCAGCAGCGCTCTTTGACGTCGGGCAGAGAGAACCCCAGAAAGTATCGATTGCCGGGCTTGGCCGTTCGTAGGTCGCGGCGGTCGATCAGCACGGCGACGCCGCCGGCGGAAAGGTTTAACATGCGTCCGCCGAATACGCCGGGCGAGAGCAGACAGGCATCGCGGATATCCGGATGCCCCCAGGCGAGCTCGATCTGGATCGGGTCAATTCCGGCCAGGGAAACACGATAGCTGGAACGTCGCTCGGACCTCGAAATCTCTTTCGGTTTTCTGAGAACGATTCCGGGGATGCGCTGCTCGCTGTTGAGTTGGATCCAGGCGCTCTGGTCCACGATCACGCTTTCAAACTGGTACCGGGCGCCCCGAATGAACACGTGAACGGTGATCGGGCGTCCTTGAGGAATGTGGCCGTCCTGATCGTTCTTCGCCGGCTTGTCAGCGCGAATAAACTCGTCGGACAACTCGAGGAGCCTGACGCGCGCGATCAGTGGCTGTCCGTGTCCGTGCGCAAAACAGATCTCGGCCGGGGCGTTGCGGTCGCACGCCTCCGCGAGCAGTTCGTCCAAAGCAATTCCGACGTTTTCCGTGGTGGTAGGCACGCTCTTACGATCCGATTCGGAGTGGACCCGGTGCGGCATGAGCCCGCTCGAACACGAGTAGCCGTACGCGGCCCTCGTCCACAATTCTCGCGTATGATCGGGGTCTGTCGCGGACGACCCCCACTTTATTTCGGACCGGCGGAGCGGGGACATTCGGTAGATCAGGACCGCAATCGATGGCGCGCCGCGGCGTAGGTCTTACCGGACGGTCTCGACAGCCGGCGCTTGCCATCCCTCTACTACATGTGGAGGAGCGGAGGTCGACCGGTGTCGCCCGATGCGTCGATCAATGAGCGTCAGGAATGGCCGATGGAACCGCCTCAGCGTGCATTTGACGCGGTTTATAGGAACCTGTCAGCGTCACCAGAAGTCCCGGCAGAGCACAAGCGAGGACCATCAGGCGAATCATGAAGGCCATGCAGACGATCTGAGACACGCTGCCGAACGACGCGAAAAAGTAGCGATAGGCCAACTCGACGGTGCCGAGCCCCTGCGGCGGTCCCGGCAGCGCCTGGACGACCGTGCCGGTGTAGAAATATGCATAGTACTCGAGCATGTTTCCCAGGTGCGCGTCGAGCTGTAGTGCCACCGCTATGCAAAAGTACGCGGTCATCGCCATCGTCTGCAACAAGACCGTCACGAACACCGCGCCGAACACGATCGCCCGACGACGCGCGAGCTCGCGCGCCGCGCGGTCGATTCGAATGATATGGTGGAACCACGAGGAGGTCGCAGCCGACGCGAGCCACGCGCCGGGAACGACCAGCAAGCCGGCATTGCCAGTCGCACGAAAGGCCGGGCGAAAGAAGGGCGAGAGGTACGCCATGACCACGACGACGCCCATTCCGGCAACGGTCAAAACCCAGGGGCGGAGTTCTTCGAGTGGGCCTTCTGCGGAGCAGAAAATCGTGATCGCCCCAACACACAGCAACAGCGTCCCAAGTCCCACGACGCGATCCAGAAAGATGGTCGCGACGGCCTCCGTCTTTCGGTCGGTGTGCTTGGTTACGGCGACCGCCTTGAATACATCGCCGGCGTTGGAACCGAGCGGCGTGGCAAAGTTCAGAAAGTTCCCCGCCACCGACAGCTTGACGCACTCCCAGTATCGCAGGCCGATGGTCTGCGCACGGAGCAACCACTGCAGGCGAATCCCTTGCAGAAGAATCGTGGGGAGGTAGATCAACACGGCGAGCAGCAGATAACCCCCGCGACTGTTCTGCCAGGCCGTTCGCAAACCATACTCGATTCGGGGCTTGCCCTGCTCGTCTACGGCCAACTCATCCAGCGCGACGATTCGCGGGGAGCCATCCAGACCGCGAATCGAAACGCGATCCCCCAGATCGGTAACGGTCCCGGTAAGCTCCTGTACGCCGCCTAAGAGCACGACGCGGTCGTTGACCTTCACACCGCGCAGCACAAACCACATCGCGGCGACGCATATGGCGAGGCGTATGAAGTTCGACAGGCTTTTTGCAGGCGTTTTGGCCATCGGCATAATCCGGGTACTCTCGTACGATTACTACGTCGGTCAAGCCCGCCACGGACCATGAATTCCGCGGCAAGGATCAAGGAGAATCGCACATCCGGCGACCGTCCGCGGCGATCGCTACCGGATGATTACGGGTGCCGTGGTCTCAAGGAACGTCGTTCGCCCGAATCGATCGTCGCCATTGCGTCTCGAGCCGGTCCACCGTCGGGATGCCGTAGTGCGCATCCAGGGCGGCCTCGATGCTTTGCCCCTCTTTTAGCGCCCGGATGAAGCCCGCGAAACGGCCTCGGTTTTTTCGTTCCAGGAACGACACGACGCTGTGTGCAATCGGGTACTGGTGAACCTTGATCGGACCGGTCCGGCTCAAGAGATCGCCCAGCGGCCAATCGAAACGAACGATTTGTCTTGCCAGCAACGCCGCGTTTTCGCCGGCCGGACACCGATCACCCAGAACGCGCTCGGCCACAAGATCGGCATACCCCTCGTTGACCCAATGAGGTATCAGCGCCGAGGAGTGGAGACGGTGCAGAAAGGCATGTGTCCCCTCGTGAACGAGCGTGCAGGCAAAGCGATCGAGGTCGGCCGGAGAGTTCCCCTGCCTGAGCAGCACGACGTGAACGTGTCCGTTCTCGGCGATGGAACGCGTGTAGCCGACGGCGCCCGAGCCCTCGAACCCGTCAAAGTGCCGGGCGAATCGCTGAAACCGCGCTTTCGATCGCCAGCAGTAGATCGGACATTTCGCCAGAAAAATATCGTCCGCAGGACTCAGCCCGAACTGCTCACAAAGGGCGGCGTACATCGCCTCGCACCAGAGGCCGAGCCGGTCTCTGCCGCGGCGCCAATCCGTCCAGATCAGAAAGTGATCGGTCTCCACCAGCGTGACATCCTTCCCCATCACCTCCTTCACCTTGGCGCCGAACGTGTCATAGGCTTGGCGAACCTCGCCGCGACGTCCGACCAACGGACCCGGCGCGAGGCTCGTCGCCGGCCCATCCCTGGGCGGATCGATGGCCGGCTCATTCTCGGCGAGAGCCGGCCCAGCTTTCGTGGCCGCATCCAACCCTACAACACCATCCTCGTGAAGTTCCCATTCCGCGACGGCGGAGTTCACGCGCGATCGGTAGGTCGCGTCCAGGCGCGTGGCGCGACTGAAGCAGTTTCCGGCCCGATCGCCGAGACCGTGACGATAGGCAAAGAGCCCGAGCCGAAAGTAGTCCTCGCCCGTCATTCGATCCTTGCCCCCTCGGGCAAGAGCCAGCAGTGCCCCCTTCGTTTCGTACGCAGAGTCGGGCTCGAGTTCCTCCCAGGCGAAGACATACGGGGTGAGATCGTGAACGACGACCAGACCGTGATCGGTTGAATCAACGACCGGCCCGCTCAGACCGCCGCCCGCTCGCAGACGCAGGTCCGCATGAATGGTCCTGGCCGGCGCGCCCGGCACGAGGCTCGATCTGCACGGCTTCCCGGGGGTTACCGCCTCGGTCTGTCAGCTTCGCCCGGAGAGTCGGGGCACGGTGACCATCGCCTCGCCCGACCCGGCGGCGGCGCCGGCGATCCGGCCCCATTACCTGTCGTCCGAGATCGACCGCCGGACCATGATC
>JADFRH010000231.1 GCA_022561415.1 Planctomycetota bacterium | reverse complement strand
GAAGGCCAAGAGCTCTGACGTCATTGATTCGCTGCAATCCATGTTTAGAAGCTACCTATCCGTAGCCATTCTACCCCCCGCGGCCAAGAAGGGCCACCGACGGATGGTCACTCTCCCAAGGCATATCGGACGAAAACCGCGACGGGCCGCCTCTTTCTTGCGAGTACGGTTTGGGCGAATACAATCAACACGTCGCTGAGCGATTGAAAGAGTCAGCCCCCTTGTCCTCGTAGGGCGAGCGGCAGCGGCGAGGGTGGCCCTTGCATGTCTCAGCGACGATTCCTGGTAACAGCCGGTCTACCCTATTCCAACGGCCGACTCCATGTGGGGCACATCGCCGGGGCCTATCTTCCGGCTGACATCTATGTGCGCTACCTCCGGGCGGCAGGGGCCGAGGTGCGTTTCATCTGCGGCAGCGACGACAACGGTGTGGCCAATCTGATGGCCGCCCGAAAAGAAAACACGACGCCGCAGGAACTATCCACACGATACCACGCCTGCCAGCAGCGCGATTTCGCCGGGTTGGGCATCGAGTTCGACATCTACGGCGGGACGCACCAACCCGATTACGTCGAGCTGCACAACCGGATCAGTCAGGAGCTGTTTCTCTCGATCCACGAGAAGGGCCTGTTCACCAAGAAGCGCACCAAGCAGTTGTTCGACACCGAAACGAACATGTTTCTGGCGGATCGCTACGTGAAAGGCACCTGCCCGCATTGCAAGAAGGCGTCGGCCTACGGGGATCAGTGCGAGGATTGCGGCGCCCAGATCGATCCGTTGACGCTCATCGATCCGGTCAGCACGATCACCGGCTCGACACCCCAAGTACGCGAGACGACGCACTGGTTCCTGCGCTTGGATCAGTTGTCGGATCGGCTTCAGGCGTGGCTGGAATCGAAGCGCGACGCCGACTCCGCCGGGGCCACCTGGCGATCCACGGTGCTCAACTTCTCGCTGGGTCAGCTGGCCAGCGGACTGCGCGAACGAGCCATGACCCGTGATCTGGATTGGGGCGTGCCCGTGCCGTTGGACGATCCGGACGCCGCCGGCAAGGTGCTCTATGTGTGGTTCGACGCCCCGATCGGGTACGTATCCTTCACAGCCAAGCATTGCGCCGACCACGAGGGCGATTGGCAGGCGTACACCCGCTGGTGGAAGGATCCCGATTGCAAGATCGTCCACTTCATCGGCGAGGACAACACCATCTTCCACGCCATCACTTGGCCGGCGATGATGCTGGCCACGCACGACTCCGATTCGATCCAGGGCCAGAAGGGCGAATACCAGCTTCCGCATCAAGTGGTGGCCAATGCCTTCCTGAACATCAAGTTCCCCGGCAAGGAGGAAGAGAAGATCAGCAAGAGTCGCGGCACAGCCGTTTGGATCGAGGATTACCTCAAGACGTTTGATCCCGATCCGCTTCGTTACTATCTGACTGCGACCGCGCCGGAAGGCACCCGTACGGCGTTCGACATAGACGACCTCATCGCCCGCAACAACGGCGAGCTGCTCAACGCGTTCGGCAACTTCTTCAACCGGACCATGACGTTCGCCCACAAGTACTTCGACGGCAAGATCCCGTCACCTTCCGCGCGAGACGACACCGACAGCCGGCAGCTCGAACGCCGACGCGAAGCGGCCGACAAAACCGGCGCCGAGCTCGAAGACTGCCATTTCAAAGCCGCCCTTACAGAGGTCATGGCCCTCGCCCGTGCGGGCAACGGGTATTTTGACCTTACCAAGCCGTTTCTAACGCGCAAGACCGACATGGAAGCCTGCGGCCGAGCGATCAACGTCTGCTTTCAGACCGCAAGAACGCTGACGACCCTGATCGCCCCGTTTCTGCCGACGACGGCCGAAAAGTGCGCCACCATGCTCAATCTCCCCGACGATTGGAAACGATGGGACAAGGCTGTGGATGAACTAAACGAAGGCCACGCGCTGGGCGAACCCGTCATTCTCGTAAAGAAACTCGACGCCAAGGAGCTCTTTGGCGAATAGTACGAGCCTA